>NZ_JBKJPP010000176.1:0-37002 GCF_046595215.1 Lapillicoccus sp.
CGGCCGCGGCTGAAGACTGCGAAAGGAGTATGCGAGAGCATCGAACGTCAAAACTGCGCCCGGTTCGGGTAGCCGAGGCCAAGGAGGCCGTCGGCTCGACGTCGTCCTGCAGTCGGAGTGGCTCGACCTCAGCACCTGGATCGTCGCGTTCACAGCACCAGGGCACGTGAGACCAGCTTCCGATTTCCAGTCACCATCGGCGACCAGCAGACCCGGGTCATGTGCGACCAGCTCGCGACCGTTGACCTGGACAGGCTCGCCGAGCCAGTCGTCGTCCTCACCGTTGAGGAACTGCAGCGAGTCGACGAGGCGCCTTCCTTGGTCCTCGACCTGTACGCGAGCAGCGTGCCGCCCATGCCGCCCCGGCAACCCGCGCTTGCAGACGTCCGCCCAAGTGTCACGAGCGGATCGCCTCCGGCGACGCGTGGTCGGCGTGGGAAGGTCCTGTTCTTGCACCTCATCGCTCCTCATCGACGGTTGGCCGTCCGACTCTCTCCATGGCAGGAGCGCTGCTGTCACAAGCGTCCATTCAGGGTCGCAAGGTCTCAGGGCTGAGTTCGGCGTCGCCGCCGCGCGACCCCCCACCCAGTGAACGCCGCGAGCACGACGGCCAGCACGGCATACGTCGAGGGCGTCGCGGCGGTGCGTGCCGACGCGAGGACGGCTGACACGGGGTCTCCGCCGGGGCCGAACGCGACCGCCGGCGGCGGGGTCGAGCCGCCTCTCGTGCCCCCGGCCGTGGTTGTCGTCGGAACGGTGCTGGTCGGTGCGGTGCTGGTCGGTGCGGTGCTGGTTGGGACGGGAAGGGTCGTGGTGACAGAGCCGGTCGTGGTCGTCATCGTCGGCAGGTCGGTCGCCGTCGTGGGTGCGGTGGGAGGAAGCGAGGGCACGGCGGCCGGCGGGAGCGTGCCCTGCTCGCCGCGCCACTCCGGGGGCTGCGGGGCGCCCGGGGCGACCAACTGGCCAACCGGCGACAGCTGGTCCGCGTTAGCGAAGGCCCAGTCCAGCAGGGCGGCGGTCGGCTGCCAGCTCGGCACGACGACCCCACCCATCTGCGTCACGAGCAGGGTCCGGCCGGCGCGGGTCGCCGCCCCGATGAAGGTGTGCCGGGCGCCGGTCGTGTAGCCGTTCTTGACCCCGATCGCGCCGGGGTACTTCTCCAGCAGCGCGTTGTGGTTCTGGATCGCGAACGGCGGGTAGACCTTGCCCAGCCTGTCGGTGCCGCCGGGGAAGGTGAACGCGGGCGTCATGGCGTAGCGACGGAAGGCGGGCAGCAGCATCACCGCGCGGCCGATGAGTGCCAGGTCGTAGGCGCTGGAACGCTGTCCGTCGGCGTCGAGACCGGAAGGGTCCACCGCGACGGTGTCCCACGCGCCGAGGGCGCCCGCCTGCTGGTTCATCGCCGCGACCGTCGACGCCTGGCCGCCGTTGGCCTCCGCAAGGGCGTAGGCCGCGTCGTTGCCGCTGACGAGGACGAGCCCGGTGAAGAGCTGGTCCGCGGTGTAGGGGTTGCCCTCGAGGAGGCCGACCCGGGTGCCGTCTGCGCTCGCCGCCGCCCGCGACGCGGTGACCACGCTCGCCGGGTCGAGCGCCGGGAGCGTGACGAGGGCGAGCAGGGTCTTGAGGGTGCTGGCCGGCAGCAGGAGGGCATGGGGGTTCTTCGCGGCGAGCACCACACCGGTCTGCGGGTCGGAGATGACCCAGGAGACGTCGGTGACGACCGGCGGCGCGGGCACCCCGGCGGGCGCCTCCAGGATGACGCCCGCACCCGCGAGCTTCGGCCCCCCGACGGTGTGCGCCGGCGAGATCAGCGGGCCCACCATCGGGGTCGGAGGAGCAATGGCGCAGGTCGTGGTCACGACGCTGCCGTCGGGCAGGGTCGTCACCGACGGGTTGGGGTTCGGCGGCGGCACCCCGGGGTCGACCGGCGGCGGTGGGTTGGCCGGGGCCGGCGGGTTGGCCGGGGCCGGCGTGGGCGGCGGGGCGGTGGAGCGGGTCGGGGTCTGGCCGGCCGGGCACGGCACCGTCTCGAGGGTGCCCGGCAGGGTCGGCGCCGGTGTCGAGTCGGCGCCGAGGGCGGACGACGGTCCGGCCCCGAAGGCGATCGCGAACACGGCCACGAGCAGCGCGGAGGTCGCCCGGCGGATGACCCCTTCGCGGGGTGCGGGGGACGTGCGGTGACGTGGCGACGGCGTCGGCGGCATGACTGGTGCAGCCTATGCGATGACGCCCGGGGCTCGTGCCCCCTTGGAAAAAGGTCGCGAGGATTCGCCACCTCGCGCCAACCTCGCGCCAACCGGGTGAACCGGGTCACACGCGTTACAGTGAGCCTCGGCGCGCCGGGCCAACGGAGCTGGAGGAGAGTCAACGATGAGCGGTACCAGTCTCGACGGGGCGTCACCGCCTGCCGGAGCGGCGGGAGGTGGAGTCGGCTCCCCCGGACGTGCCCGGATCGCGGAGCGGACGCTGCGCACCGACCGGTGGTGGGTGCAGCCAGCCGTCACGTTCACCCTGCTGGTCATCTGGCTCCTGTATGCCCTGGTCAGGACCGCGTCCCAGCGCGCCTACTTCGTCGAGGAGTTCCACTACCTCTCACCGTTCTCGTCACCGTGCGTGTCGAGCTCGTGCATCCCGGCGGCGCGGGACTTCGGGACCTGGTTCGGCGACTTCCCGCCGTTCGTGCCGTTCGCGCTGCTCGTCCTGCCGTTCCTGCTCGGGTTCCGGCTGACCTGCTATTACTACCGCAAGGCCTACTACCGCGCGTTCTGGCTCTCACCGCCGGCCTGCGCGGTGGCCGAGCCGCACGGGAAGTACACCGGCGAGACCCGCTTCCCGTTGATCATGCAGAACCTGCACCGCTACTTCTTCTACGCCGCGATCATTGTCTCGTTGATCAACACCTACGACATGGTCCGGGCCTTCCGCGGTGCCGACGGCGGCTTCGGGATCGGGCTGGGCACCGTCGTCATGGTCTTCAACGTCGTCATGCTCTGGCTCTACACGATCTCCTGCCACTCCTGCCGGCACCTCATGGGCGGCCGACTGAAGCACTTCTCAGCGCACCCCGTGCGGTACCGCGCCTGGACCGCGGTGTCCAGGCTCAACACCCGGCACATGCAGCTGGCCTGGACGACCCTCGGCACGCTGATGTTCACCGACGCCTACATCGCCCTCGTCTCCTCCGGGGCACTCAACGATCTGAGGCTGGTCAACTGATGAGTGTCGAGGTGGAGCAGTTCGACTACGACGTGCTGATCATCGGGGCCGGTGGGGCGGGTCTGCGCGCGGCGATCGCGGCCCGCGAGGCAGGGATGCGCACGGCGATCATCTGCAAGTCGCTCTTCGGCAAGGCGCACACCGTCATGGCCGAGGGCGGGATCGCGGCGAGCATGGGCAACGTCAACAGCAAGGACAGCTGGAAGGTGCACTTCGGCGACACCATGCGCGGGGGCAAGTTCCTCAACTCCTGGCGGATGGCGGAGCTGCACGCGAAGGAGGCCCCGGACCGGGTCTGGGAGTTGGAGACCTACGGCGCCCTGTTCGACCGCACGCCCGACGGCAAGATCAGCCAGCGCAACTTCGGCGGTCACGAGTACCCTCGGCTGGCCCACGTCGGGGACCGCACAGGCCTCGAGCTGATCCGCACCATGCAGCAGAAGATCGTGTCCCTGCAGCAGGACGACGAGCGCGAGTCCGGTGACGCCGAGAGCCGGCTCAAGGTGTTCGCCGAGTGCACCATCACCGAGCTGCTCCAGGACTCGACGGGAGCGATCGCCGGTGGCTTCGGCTACTGGCGCGAGTCGGGCCGGTTCGTGCGCTTCAACGCTCCGGCGGTCGTGCTGGCCACCGGAGGCATCGGCAAGTCCTTCAAGGTCACCTCGAACTCGTGGGAGTACACCGGCGACGGGCACGCCCTTGCGCTGCGGGCCGGCGGGGCGCTGGTCAACATGGAGTTCGTCCAGTTCCACCCGACCGGCATGGTGTGGCCCCCGTCGGTCAAGGGCATCCTTGTGACGGAGTCGGTGCGCGGCGACGGCGGGGTGCTGAAGAACTCCGAGGGCAAGCGGTTCATGTTCGACTACGTGCCGGACGTCTTCCGGGGTCAGTACGCCGAGACCGAGGATGAGGGCGACCGGTGGTACACCGACCCTGACCACAACAAGCGGCCACCGGAGCTCCTGCCCCGCGACGAGGTGGCCCGGGCGATCAACTCGGAGGTCAAGGCCGGGCGGGGCTCGCCGCACGGCGGGGTCTTCCTCGACATCGCCAGCCGGCGCGACGCCGCGGAGATCATGAAACGGCTGCCGTCGATGCACCACCAGTTCAAGGAGCTCGCCGACGTCGACATCACCACGGAGGCGATGGAGGTCGGCCCGACCTGCCACTACGTCATGGGCGGCGTCGAGGTCGACCCGGACACCGCGGCAGCGGCCCGCGTCCCCGGCCTCTTCGCCGCGGGTGAGGTCTCCGGGGGGATGCACGGCTCCAACCGGCTCGGCGGCAACTCCCTCTCGGACCTGCTGGTCTTCGGCGCCCGCGCCGGACTCGGCGCGGCCGGCTACGTCGACGGCCTCGGTGGGAGCAGGCCGAGCGTCGAGCAGGCCGTCATCGATGCGGCGGCGCACGACGCCCTGGCGCCCTTCGCGGAGGAGGGTGGGGAGAACCCCTACACCCTGCACCAGGAGCTGCAGCAGACGATGAACGACCTCGTCGGCATCATCCGCCGGGCGGACGAGATCGAGCAGGCGCTCGCCAAGCTCGGCGAGCTCAGGGCCAGGGCGGCGCACCTCACTGTCGAGGGCCACCGCCAGTTCAACCCGGGCTGGCACCTCGCCCTTGACCTACGCAACATGCTGGCGGTGAGCGAGTGCATCGCCCGGGCTGCGTTGCTGCGTCAGGAAAGCCGTGGCGGTCACACCCGCGACGACTTCCCGAGGATGGAGCCCGACTGGCGCCTGAAGAACCTCATCTGCTCGGTTGACACGGGCGGTGCCAACGCGGGCATCACGGTCGAGGAGCAGCCGATGCCGCCGATGCGCGAGGACCTGCTGGCGCTCTTCAAACGCGCCGAGCTGGGCAAGTACCTCACTGACGACGAGCTGGCCAGGCTGCCGGCTGAGCGGAGCGAATCATGAGCTATGACGCGCACTTCCGGGTCTGGCGCGGCGACGCCGACGGGGGCGACCTCGTCGACTACACCGTCGAGGTCAACGAGGGCGAGGTGGTCCTCGACATCATCCACCGCCTGCAGGCCACCCAGAGCGGTGACCTCGCCGTGCGCTGGAACTGCAAGGCCGGCAAGTGCGGCTCGTGCAGCGCCGAGATCAACGGCATGCCGAGGCTGTTGTGCATGACCCGGATGTCGACCTTCACCGAGGCCGAGACCGTGACGGTCACCCCCATGCGGGCCTTCCCGGTCGTCAAGGACCTCGTCACGGACGTGTCCTTCAACTACACCAAGGCGCGCCAGATCCCGGCGTTCGCGCCCCCGGACCTGGCGCCCGGTGACTACCGCATGGCCCAGGTCGACGTGGAGCGCTCGCAGGAGTTCCGCAAGTGCATCGAGTGCTTCCTCTGCCAGGACACCTGCCACGTGGTGCGCGACCACGAGGACAACAAGCCTGCCTTCGCGGGGCCACGCTTCCTCATCCGGGCGGCCGAGCTCGACATGCACCCCCTCGACGTCCGCACCGACCGCGCCGACTTCGCCCGCGAGGAGCAGGGCATCGGGATGTGCAACATCACCAAGTGCTGCACCGAGGTCTGCCCGGAGCACATCAAGATCACCGACAACGCGATCATCCCGATGAAGGAGCGCGTCGTCGACCGCAGCTACGACCCGATCGTCTGGCTCGGCAACACGATCCGCCGCCGGAAGGGCTGAGCCACAACGGAAAGGGCGAGAGGCCCCGGTATGCCGTGTCACGGCATACAGGGGCCTCTCGGCTGTGCTGCGGCAGGAGCTAGCGGCCGTGCTGCATGGCGGTGCGCAGGTCCTTGTTCAGCGTCGAGATGACGTCGAGCGGGATCTCCTTGGGGCAGGCCGCCGAGCACTCACCGATGTTGGTGCAGCCGCCGAAACCCTCGGCGTCGTGCTGGCTCACCATCTTGACGACCCGGGCGTCGCGCTCGGGCTGGCCCTGCGGGAGCAGTCCGAGGTGGGTGACCTTGGCGCCCATGAAGAGCATCCCGGAGGCGTTCGGGCAGGCGGCGACGCAGGCGCCGCAGCCGATGCAGGTCGCGGGGAGGAAGGCGCGGTCCGCGTTCTCCTTGGGCACCGGCACGGCGTGGGCGTCAGCGGCAGCACCGGTGTTGACGCTGATGAAGCCGCCGGCCTGGATGATCCGGTCGAAGGCCGAACGGTCCACGACGAGGTCCTTGAGCACCGGGAACGCCGTTGCCCGCCATGGCTCGACGGTGATCGTCTCGCCGTCGTCGAACGAACGCATGTGCAGCTGGCAGGTCGTCGTGACGTCGGGGCCGTGCGCGCTGCCGTTGATCATCAGGCCACACATCCCGCAGATGCCCTCGCGGCAGTCGCTGTCGAAGGCCACCGGGTCCGTGCCCGCAGCGATGAGCTGCTCGTTGAGCAGGTCGAGCATCTCCAGGAACGACATGTCGGGGGTGATGTCGGTGACCTCATAGGTGGCCATTGCCCCCTCGGCCACGGCACTGGCCTGCCGCCAGATCTTGAGGGTGATCTTCACTTGTAACTCCGTTGCTTCAGGTGGACGTACTCGTAGGCAAGGTCTTCCTTGTGCAGCACCGGCGTGAGGCGCCCCTCGATGGTGTCGTCCTGGGCGAACTCCCAGGCCGCGACGTAGGCGAACTCGTCGTCGTTGCGCAGTGCCTCGTTGTCCTCGGTCTGGCTCTCCGCGCGGAAGTGCCCGCCGCAGGACTCCCGGCGGTGGAGGGCATCGACGCACATCAGCTCACCGAGCTCGAGGAAGTCGGCGACCCGGCCGGCCTTCTCCAGGCTCTGGTTGAGCTCCTCACCGGAGCCGAGCACCCGCACGTTGCGCCAGAACTCCTCCCGGAGGGAGCGGATGAGGTCGATCGCCTTGAACAGGCCCTCTTCCGAGCGCTCCATCCCGCAGAAGTCCCACATGATGGCGCCCAGCTCCTTGTGGAAGGAGTCGACGGAGCGCTCGCCGTTGATGGACAGGAGCGTGTCGATCCGCTGCTGCACGGCCGCGCGGGCCTCGGCGACGGGGGGCGAGTCCGCGCTCAGCGCGGGGTACGGCCCGTCGGCGAGGTAGTCGCGGATCGTGTTGGGCAGGACGAAGTAGCCGTCGGCGAGTCCCTGCATCAGGGCGGACGCGCCGAGGCGGTTGGCTCCGTGGTCGGAGAAGTTCGCCTCGCCGGTGACGAAGAGACCCGGGATGGTGGACTGGAGGTCGTAGTCCACCCACAGCCCGCCCATCGTGTAGTGGACGGCGGGGTAGATGCGCATCGGGACCTCGTAGGGGTCCTCCCCGGTGATCCGCTGGTACATGTCGAGCAGGTTGCCGTACTTCTCGGCCACCGCGTCGGCGCTCATCCGCGTGAGCGCGTCCGTGAAGTCGAGGTAGACGCCGCGGCGGAAGTCGCCGACCAGCGGTCCGACGCCGCGGCCCTCGTCGCAGACGTTCTTGGCCTGCCGGGACGCGATGTCGCGGGGGACCAGGTTGCCGAAGGCGGGGTAGATCCGCTCGAGGTAGTAGTCGCGGTCCTCCTCGGCGATCTCGCGGGGGTCCTTGTCGCAGTCCTCGCGGTTCTTCGGGACCCAGATCCGGCCGTCGTTGCGCAGCGACTCCGACATCAGCGTCAGCTTGGACTGGTGGTCGCCGGCGACGGGGATGCAGGTGGGGTGGATCTGCGTGTAGCAGGGGTTGGCGAAGTGGGCGCCCTGGCGGTGAGCGCGCCAGGTGGCGGTGACGTTGCAGCCCATCGCGTTGGTCGACAGGTAGAACACGTTGCTGTAGCCGCCGGTCGCGAGCACGACCGCGTCGGCGAGGTGCGTCTCGATGGCGCCGGTGACCATGTCCCGGACGATGACGCCCCGGGTGCGGCCCTCGGCGACGATCAGCTCGAGCATCTCGTGACGAGTGTGCATCTCGACCGTGCCGGCCGCGATCTGCCGCTCCAGGGCCTGGTAGGCACCGATGAGCAGCTGCTGGCCGGTCTGGCCGCGCGCGTAGAACGTCCGAGAGACCTGGACGCCGCCGAAGGACCGGTTGTCGAGGAGGCCGCCGTACTCCCGGGCGAACGGCACCCCCTGGGCGACGCACTGGTCGATGATGCTCGCGCTGACCTCGGCCAGCCGGTAGACGTTGGACTCCCGCGAGCGGAAGTCACCGCCCTTGACCGTGTCGTAGAAGAGGCGGTAGACCGAGTCGCCGTCCTCCTTGTAGTTCTTCGCGGCGTTGATGCCGCCCTGCGCGGCGATCGAGTGCGCGCGGCGTGGGGTGTCCTGGTAGCAGAAGGACTTGACGTTGTAGCCCGCCTCGCCCAGGGTCGCGCCGGCCGAGGCACCCGCCAGGCCGGTGCCGACGACGATGACGGTCAGCTTGCGACGGTTGGACGGGTTGACGAGCCTGGCCTCGAACTTGCGCTTGCCCCAACGGTCCCCGATGTCGCCGTTCGGCGCCTTGGTGTCGACGATCGGCTCGCCCTCGCGGTAGAGACCCGTGGTCAGGCCAACGTTCTGTGGGTTGTCCTGATGCGTGGTGTCTGGCTGGGTGGTGTGTGTGGTGGTCATCTGCCCCTACTTGATCAGGCCGAACAGGATGGACAAGGGCGGGAGGAGGAAGCCGGTCACGACGACGGCTGCGATGGTGACGGCGACGGCGTTGGCGTAGGTCCGGGCCCGGGCGGTGCCGGTCCAGCCGAGCGTCTGGCTCGCGCTCCAGACGCCGTGCCGCAGGTGCATGCCGAGGGCGATCATGGCCAGGACATAGACGACGACGACCCACCACACCTGGAAGCCCGCGACGACCCGCTGATAGGGGCTGTCGTGGCTACCGTTGACCTGGATGGTGTTCGTCGTGAACTGGAGCAGGTGGAAGACGAGGAAGAGCAGCAGCGCCACACCGCCCCAGCGCATGAACCGCGAGGAGATGGTCCGGACGGCGGCCTTCTTCACGGCATACCTCGTCGTCCGCGCGCCCTGGGCACGGCTCCACAGGTAGAAGGCGGAGTAGGCGTGCGCGAGGAGGGCGATGACCAGCAGCGCGCGGAACAGCCAGAGGAAACCGGAGTAGGGCAGGATCGGCTCACCCAGGGTGCGCAGGTGTTCCGCATAGACGTCATAGGCTGACTGGCCCCCGAACAGCTTGAGGTTGCCATACATGTGCAGCAGGACGTAGAACACGAAGAGGGCGCCGGACACGGCCATGGCCATCTTCATCGCGATCGTGGTGCGGCGAGCCGTGAGCTGCCGCGGCGGGAGAGTAGGGGTGGCCACGAAAGCACGTTATAACCCGGCGCGGGCCCATGTGCCATGGGTGCGACGAGATGCACGTGTGGAGAATCTCTCGTTGATTCCCGGAATGCCGGGTGCCCAGCCGCCGAGTGAGGCGCCGGTGGGCGCCCGGCACGGCGTCACCCCGGCATCCGGACGCTGCGGCTCAGGCGAAGAGCCTGGCCGCCGTGACGAGGGTCTGGAAGATGCCGTAGCCCAGCAGGACGACGATGAGCGCCCACGACATGACGAGCCGGGCCGCGCCCGGGACGTGGGTCGTCGTGGCGGCCAGCTCGGTCGGTGCGTCGGGGGCGTCCGCGGCGGTGCGCCCCTCCGGCTCGTGGAAGCGGGCCGCGACCGGGCGCACCAGGAGGTTGGCGACGAAGCCGATGGCGAGGATCGCGACCATCGTCAGCAGCGCGGGCCGGTAGGCCGTGGCGGTCAGGGTGCCGGGCTTGCCCTGGGCGTCGAGGAAGCCGTTGATGATCAGCGGCCCGGCGACCCCGGCAGCCGACCACGCGGTGAGCAGCCGACCGTGGATGGCGCCGACCTGGAAGACCCCGAAGAGATCACGCAGGTAGGCCGGTGCGGTGGCGAAGCCGCCCCCGTAGAAGGAGATGATCACGGCGGCGAGCAGGACGAAGATGCCGGTCGCGACCTGCCCGGTCAGCGCGAGCAGGATGTAGAAGACGATGCCGACGCCGAGGTAGACCATGTAGATCGGCTTGCGGCCGATGTGGTCGGAGGCCGAAGACCAGGCGAACCGGCCCGCCATGTTGAACAGCGAGAGCACGCCGACGAACCCGCCGGCGGCGGCCACGGCGACGGTGGACTTGCCGTCGACCCGGAAGAAGTCCTGGATCATCGGGCTGGCTTGCTCGAGGATGCCGATGCCGGCGGTGACGTTGCAGAAGAGCACGGTCCACAGCAGCCAGAACTGGGGCGTGCGGATGGCGTTGGCCGCCGAGACGTTCGCCTTGGTGACGAGCGGCTTGACGGCGACCGTGCTGGGGTCGAAGCCCGCTGGCGCCCAGCCCTTCGCCGGCACCCGGACGTTGGCCACGCCGAACATCATGATGACGAAGTAGGCGATGCCGAGCGTGACGAAGAGCATCGTCAGGGCTTGGCCGCTGGCGAGCGACTTCGAGTCCGACGGCAGGTACCTCGGGTCATAGAAGGAGAGCAGCTGGCGGGACAGTGGGCTGGCCAGGAGGGCGCCCCCGCCGAAGCCCATGATCGCCATGCCCGTCGCCAGGCCCGGACGGTCCGGGAACCACTTGATGAGCGTGGAGACCGGGGAGATGTAGCCGATCCCGAGGCCGATGCCGCCGATGACGCCGTAGCCGAGGTAGAGCAGCCACAGCTGCTGGGTCGAGATGCCGATGGCCCCGACGAGGAAGCCCAGCCCCCACGCGCTCGCGGCGACGAACATCGCTTTGCGGGGGCCGTTGCGCTCCACCCAGGTGCCCATCACCGCGGCGGAGAGGCCGAGCATGACAATGGCGATGGAGAAGATGATGCCGATCGCGGTCTGCGAGGCACCGAAGTGTGAGACCAGCGACGTCTTGTAGACGCTGGTGGCGTAGACCTGCCCGATGCAGAGGTGGACGGCGAGAGCGGCCGGGGGGATCAGCCAGCGGTTGTAACCCGCTGGGGCGATCGTGTGCCGTCGGTCGAGGAAGGACAGGAACGTCCGGGTCTCCCCGGGTGTCCCCTCGCTCTGTCTGCTCGTGGTGTCGCGGCTCATGGCCCTCCCTCGTTGGTGGGTGCGGGCCGACACCCCAAACGCGCGTCGCGCGCTCGGCGACGCTGCCGGTCCGCGCTAGAACCTACCCCCCCGACCGGTACCTGAAACGCCACGACCACGGAATGACCCGGTATGCCGTGGCCGGTGGGCCTGCGCCGTGGCTCAGGCGGCGTGGCCGACCCGGGACCCGATGACGTCGTCGTAGTGGCCGACGAGGTCGCTGACGACGCTGGCCCAGGACAGCGGGGCGACCCGCGCGAGCCCCGCCCGCCCGAGGACGCCGCGGTGGTCGGCGTCGAGCAGGGCCTGCGTGCAGAGCCGCAGGGACCCCGCTCGGTGGGGGTCGAAGAGGTAGCCCGTGCGGCCGTGCTCGACCAGGTCGAGGGGCCCGCCGGCGGCGGGCGCGACGACGGGCAGCCCGGTGGCCGCCGCCTCCTGGAGGGTCTGGCCGAAGGTCTCGCGGGTGCCGGTGTGGACGAAGGCGTCGAACGCGGCGTACGCCCGGGCGAGGTCGTCACCCTCTCGCAGGCCGAGGAAGGCGGCGCCCGGCAGCAGTCTCTCCAGCTCGGCCCGGGCTGGTCCGTCACCGACGAGGACGAGCCGGGTGCCGGGCAGGTCCGCGATCTCGACGAGCCGGTGCAGCTCCTTCTCCGGGGCCAGCCGCCCGACGTAGCCGAGCAGGGTCTCGCCGCGTGGGGCCAGGGCCCGGCGGATGGCGCGGCTGCCGGCGTCGTGGCGCCAGCCGGGATGGAAGAGCGCGGTGTCGACGCCGCGACCCCAGCGCCGGACCCGCGGTATGCCGTGGCCCAGGAGGTCGTCCGCGGCGGCGGCCGAGGGCGCGAGGGTGAGGTCGGCGAGGGAGTGGATGCGCCGGATCCACCGCCAGGCACCGGCTTCGGCGGCGCTCCCGGCCAGTCCGCGGCCGTGCTGGCGCAGGTAGCTCGGCAGGTCGGTCTGGTAGACGGCGACCGACGGGAGGCCGAGTCGGTCGGCCGCGATGAGGCCGCTCGCCCCGAGGACGAAGGGGGACGCGGCGTGGACGACGTCCGGGGCGAACCGGGCGAGGACCGCCTCGATCTCGCCCGTGGGGAGCCCGACCTGGAACTGACGGACGGGGAAGGACCGGGCCGAGTGCACGGCATACCCGTTGTAGGTCGGGGGGGCTGGGGAGGGCGCGACGATGAGCGCCTCGTGGCCCTCGGCGCGCAGGCGGTCCGCGACGCGGCACACGCTGGTGGTCACGCCGTTGGTGCTCGGCAGGAACGACTCGGAGACGATGGCGACCCTCATGGTGTCCACGGTCCTCAGCGGGGGTGCCCTGCGGTCGACGCCTCGGGGTGTGTCCGGTGACGCGGGGATGACACCTCGGCGGCGCCGCGATGGCCTAGCCTCGACCACCATGACCTCCATCACCCCCCAGACGCACGGCGAGCACGTCGAGGAGCCGATCGAGGGATTCTGGGCGGTCATCCCGGCCGGGGGCGCGGGGACGCGGCTGTGGCCCCTCTCGCGCCAGGCGTCCCCGAAGTTCCTGCACGACCTCACGGGCACCGGACGCACGCTCCTGCAGGCGACGTGGGACCGGCTCCTGCCCCTGACCGAGGACCGCGTCGTGGTCGTCACGGGCGAGGTCCACGCGGACGCGGTGCGGTCCCAGCTGCCCGACGTGGCGGTCGGCAACATCCTCGCGGAGCCGACCCCACGTGACTCGATGCCCGCAATCGGGCTGGCAGCGGCCGTGATCGAGCGACTCGACCCGGACGCGGTCATCGGCTCGTTCGCCGCCGACCACGTGATCGGGCAGCCGGAGGACTTCGGGGCCGGTGTGCGGGAGGCGGTCACCGTGGCCCGGACCGGGAGGATCGTCACGATCGGGATCACGCCGACCCATCCGTCGACGGCCTTCGGCTACATCCGCCAGGGCGCGAGTCTCGGACTGGCCGGGGCGCCCGGTGCCCGGGCGGTGCAGGAGTTCGTCGAGAAGCCCGACGCCGCCACGGCAGCCGGCTATCTTGCTTCGGGTGGGTTCTGGTGGAACGCGGGGATGTTCGTCGTCAGGGCCTCGGTGTTGCTCGACACCCTGGCGGGGTATGACCACGAGCTGGCCGCAGGCGTGCGTGCGATCGCGGCGGACCCGTCCCGGCTGGGCGAGATCTGGCCGGGGCTGCGCAAGATCGCCATCGACCACGCCGTCGCCGAGCCGGCCGCCCGCGACGGGCTGATGGCGGTGGTGCCGGCGTCGTTCACCTGGGACGACATCGGCGACTTCGCCTCTCTCGGGGAGCTGCTCGCGCAGGTCGAGGGGAGCCCCGGGGTCAAGGTCATCGGTGAGGCGGGGCAGGTCCTCACCATCGACGCCACCGGGATCGTCGCCGCCGGCGGGGGTCGGACCATCGCCCTCGTCGGCCTGGACGACGTCGTGGTCGTCGACACCCCGGACGCGCTGCTGGTCATGTCGAGGGGGCGAGCCCAGGACGTCAAGGCCGTCGTCGAGCGCCTCAAGGCAGCGGGCCGCACCGACCTCACCTGAGCGGGATCCCCGGCGCTCGAGGACGAGCCGGGCGCCCGACCCCCTACGAGGTATGACGCTCAGTCGAGGTCGCGACGCCGGAACGCTGCCACCGCCGCGACGACCAGGGCCCCGGCCACGGCGGTCAGGACCAGCAGCGGCGTTGCCTGGAGGACGCCGCCCGGGACGACGCTGCCGTGGCTGAACGGGGAGAGGTCGATGACGGCCGTGGGCAGGCCGAGCAGGGGCCCGAACTCGCCGAGGATCAGGAAGCCGGCGAGGATCCCCCACGCGGCGCCCACTGCACGCGGGCGGGCGCCGAAGATCACCAGGGCCAGTCCGACGCAGACCCAGATCGCGGGGATGCTCGAGATCGCGGCGGGCAGGACGTGGCCGAGGGCCGGACCCAGGCCCTCCTGCGGAGCGACGCTGACGGCCAGCCCGAGACCCAGCACGAGCATGAGCCCCGCGCTGCCGGCGAGGGCGAGGGCCGCGTGGCTGAGCAGGACGGCGGTGCGGCCCACGCGGGTCGACAGGAGCTGCTCGAGGTGCAGGCTGACCTCCTCGGCGCGCAGCCGGAGCGCCGCAAAGATGCCGTATGCCGCGGCGCCGATCGCGAGGAAGCGCAGCTCGGTCGACACGAACACGTCAGCCAGGCTGGTCGCGTCGCCGCCCATCGCGCGGAGCATCCTCTCGATGTCCGGGGTGTTGACGAGGGCCCCGACGTTGCCGGCGACGCCGCCGAGGACGAGACCGAGGACGAGGAAGGCCGCGGCGCAGCCGATCAGCCCCCCGTGCTGCAGGCGCCAGGCCAGGGCTCGGGGCGAGCCCAGCGACACCCGGGCGCTCGCCGGTCCGGGGCGGGGGGCGATGAGGCCGGCACCGAGGTCCCGGCGCTCGAGCAGGGCAAATGCCAGCCCGACCATGGCGGCAGCGAAGACCAGTGGGACGAGGCCGACGAGGAAGCGGTCGGCGCCGAACATCTCCAGCTTCTCCGCCCAGCCGAAGGGGGACAGCCACGTGAGCTGCCCGACCGCGCCGGTCGAGGTGTCACCGACCGCCCGCAGCAGGTAGGAGATGCCGAGCGCACCGAGGACGACGGCCGCGCAGCCGCGGGCCGTCGCGGTGAGCTGGGCCGCCACCGCGGTGATGCCGGTGAAGCTCAGCCCGATGCCGACCCACGCCATCCCGAAGGCCAGCGACCCGGCATGGCCGAGTCCGGCGGCGACGAGGCTGACGGTGGTCAGGGCCCCGGTGAGCAGGACGGCGGCGACGGCCAGGAGGACGGCGGCGCCCAGGGTGGCCCTGCGGCCGAGGACCCCGGCGCCGAGCAGCTCGGAGCGCCCCGACTCCTCCTCGGTGCGCGTGTGCCGGCGCACCACGGCATACGCCAGCAGGGCGGTGAAGATCCCGCCCATGACCATCGTCTTGAAGACGGCCACGGAGTCAGGGTTGCCGGGGTCGGCGATCGGTCCGTACATCCCCGTCAGCGCGGGGCTCGCCGCCACCACGCGGGCGGCCTCGATGGCGCTCGCCGGGTCCGGGTAGAGGGCCACCGTGGCCCGGGCGGAGCCGCCCGCCAGGGCGACCAGGGTGAGCACGCCGACCGGCAGGAGCAGGCGGTCGCGCCGCAGGTCGAGTCGGAGCACGGTCGCGGTCCCGGTGAAGCCGCTCACCGGGTCGGGGCCCCGGAGCGGTAACGGTCGAGGAAGAGCTGCTCCAGCGTCGGCGGCTGGCAGGTCAGGCTAGCGATGCCATGCGGCCCGAGCCGTGCCAGGACCTCGCCGAGGTGGGCCGTCTGCACCGAGCAGGTGAGCCGATGGCCCTCGACGACGGCCTCGCTGACGCCCGCCAGCAGGCTGACCGCCTCCGCGGTCGGGGGGTCGGCGAGGCTCACGTCGACGGCAGTGAGGGTGAGGTGGCGCAGGTCGGCAAGGGCTCCGGTCTCGACGGTGCGGCCCGCCCGGATGATGCTCACCCGGTCGCAGAGCGCCTCGACCTCGCTGAGGATGTGGCTCGAGAGCAGGACGGTCGTCCCCTCGCGGCGCAGGTCCTGCACCACGCCGCGGAACACGGACTCCATCAGCGGGTCGAGCCCCGATGTCGGCTCGTCGAGCAGCAGGAGGTCGACGTCGCAGGAGAGTGCGGCGACGAGGGCCACCTTCTGCCGGTTGCCCTTGGAGTAGGAACGCCCCTTCGTGGTCGGGTCGAGCTCGAACTGCTCGATCAGCCGGGTCCTCCTGGCCTGGTCGAGTCCGCCGCGCAGCCGGCCGAGCAGGTCGATGACCTCGCCGCCAGAGAGGGTGGGCCACAGGCTGACATCACCCGGCACATAGGCCAGCCGCCGGTGCAGCCGCTCGGCATCGGTCCACGGATCGCCCCCGAGGAGGGTGGCCGTGCCGCCGTCGGCGCGCAGCAGGCCGAGCAGGATGCGCAACGTCGTCGACTTGCCCGACCCGTTCGGGCCGAGGAAGCCGTGGATCTCGCCGGTGGCGACCTCGAGGTCGAGGCCGTCGAGCGCCACGGAGTGGCCGAAGGACTTGCGCAGCCCCGTCACGCGGATCGCCGTGTTCATGACGACAGGGTATCGAGTTTTCAGAAATATCTGAATGATCTAAACTCCGATGATGACCGGTGACGTGCGGACCAGGACCCAGCCGACGCCCCGTCCGGGGGAGGTGGCGCGGTTCGTCGAACGGCTCGGCTCCGCCTTGACCGACGCCGGTATGCCGCGGCTTCCGGCCCGCGTCTTCGCGGCGCTGCTCGCCCGCGAGGACGGGCGGATGACGGCGGCCCAGCTCGCCGACGGGTTGCAGGTCAGCGCCGGCTCGGTCTCCGGGGCGGTCCGCTATCTCGCCCAGGTCCGGCTCATCCACCGCGAGCGTGAGCGGGGCAGTCGTCGGGACGTCTACGTCGTGATGGAGGACGCCTGGCACGACGCGATCATCAGCAGCCGCACGGCATACGCGCCGATCCTCGCGGAGATCGCCGCCGGCGTCGACGTCGTGGGCGGGGCCGGGACGAGGCCTGGCGCACGGCTCGCGCTCTCGGTGGAGTTCCTCGAGTTCCTCGCCCGCGAGATGGAGGGCGTCGCGAAGCGGTGGGACGAGCGTCGTCGCGCGCTCGCGGGACCCCCTTGGTGACGAAAACGGTTGGTGACGAACAACGGGACGGACCGGGCTGAGAACGCCTCGCTGAGCGTGACTCGATCGCTGGGTCCCGTCGTCCGTCCCCCTCACCCGCTCATCCCGGACACGGCCTCCGGCCCGGGGCGGGTCCGGTGCCGCAGACTCCGCTGTCTGCGTCGGTGGGAGACCGCGGCCCGGATCATCTCCGCAACCCAGTCCGGATCGAACATCACCTGTTCCCAGGAGAAACGCAGCACCAGCCAGTCCCGCACGACCAGCTCGTCGTAGCGGCGGCAGTCGCGTTCGAGTGCCGCCCGCTTCCCGTGGAACTCGAAGCTGTCCGCCTCGAGCACGATCCGCAGGTCCTCGTCGGCGAGGTCGACCCGAGCGAAGAACCGTCCGTCCTTGATCCGGACCTGCGTTTCGACGCAGAGGCCCGGCACGCCACGCGCGATCACCCGCAGCACGGACTCGAAGGGGTTGGCCGCGCGCGGGTCCGCCGCCTCGGCGACGGCGAGGACTCGTCGCCGAGCACGCGGTGCCAGCTGCAGGGCGGCCAGCTGAACCTCACGGCACTTCAGACCCCCACGCCAGGCAGAGTCGAACACGGCCACCGCCTCGTCGAGGGGCAGGTCGAGGCAGCAGTCGATGACGGTGCGGATCGGCGTGGTGACCCACCCGTCGACGTCGCCGGATGACAGCGTCCGCCAGTGAACGGTGACCCCGTCCCGGCGGGCGGCGGTGATCTTGCGGTTTGCTCGCACCGTGACGTGCGGCTCCGTCGCCGGGGTCTTGACGGTCCACCCCCAGTGCGCGGCAGCCGACAGGTGCGAGCACACCCCGCTGAGCCGGGAGGCGGCCAGTCGGGCCTCCTCGGCCGTGAGCAGGGCGTAGCGGCCACGCGCCGTCCGGACGATCGACTCCTCCTCCAGTGCGGAGGCGATCGCCCGCCAGGAGTGGCCGCGCCGCAGCTGACCCCAGGTGGCGACGCCGCCGAGGGAGGTGACGCGGGCCGCGACGGTGGACATGGCTCGAGCCTGCCAAGCCACGGGCGTCGGACCCACGTTGTCCACAGGGACGCACGGAGGGACAGACGGCCGGGTCGGTGACTCCCCGAGCGTGCGAGCGCGCCAGCATCCCGTCGTTCGTCCCGGAGCCGTGCCGTCGGTAGGCTCCGAGACATGTCAGACGGCGCCCGCACGGAATCCGACCTGCCCCTCAAGAAGATCTACGGGGCAGGGGACCGGGCCGGTTTCGACGAGGCGGTACAGCTCGGGGAGCCGGGGGAGTTTCCCTACACGCGGGGGGTCTACGCCTCGATGTACACCGGCCGGCCGTGGACGATGCGGCAGTATGCCGGGTTCGGGACGGCGAAGGAGTCCAACGAGCGCTACCACCAGCTGGTCAGGGCCGGCACGGGAGGGCTGTCGGTGGCCTTCGACCTGCCGACGCAGATGGGCTACGACTCGGACGAGGCGATCAGCCACGGCGAGGTGGGCAAGGTCGGAGTCGCCATCGACTCGATCGACGACATGCGGGTGCTGTTCGACGACCTACCGCTGGACACCCTCTCGACGTCGATGACGATCAACGCGCCCGCGGCGACCCTGCTGCTGATGTATCAGCTCGTCGCCGAGGAGAACGGCATCAGCGGTGACCAGCTGACCGGGACGATCCAGAACGACGTGCTGAAGGAGTACATCGCGCGCGGCACCTACATCTACCCGCCCAAGGAGTCGTTGCGCCTCATCAGCGACATCTTTGCCTACTGCCACAAGGAGATGCCCCGCTGGAACACCATCTCCATCTCGGGGTACCACATGGCCGAGGCGGGCGCGACGCCCGTGCAGGAGGTCGCCTTCACCCTCGCCGACGCCAAGGAGTACGTCCGCGCCGCCCAGGCTGCGGGCCTCGACGTCGACGACTTCGCGCCCCGGTTGTCCTTCTTCTTCGTCGCCAGGACGACGTTGCTGGAGGAGATCGCGAAGTTCCGGGCGGCCCGCCGGATCTGGGCGAGGATCATGCGCGAGGAGTTCGGCGCCACCAACCCCAAGTCCCTGATGCTCCGCTTCCACACCCAGACCGCGGGCGTGCAGCTCACCGCCCAGCAGCCCGAGGTCAACCTCGTCCGGGTGGCGCTGCAGGGCCTCGGCGCGGTGCTGGGCGGCACCCAGTCGCTGCACACGAACTCCTACGACGAGGCGATCGCACTGCCCACCGAGAAGGCCGCCCGGCTCGCGCTGCGGACCCAGCAGGTCATTGCCTACGAGACCGACGTGACCAAGACGGTCGACCCTTTCGCCGGCTCCTACGTCATGGAGGCGATGACCGACGACCTCGAGGCCGCCGCCCTCGACCTCATCCAGGCCGTCGAGGACAAGGGGGGTGCGGTCGCCGCGATCGAGGAGGGCTTCCAGAAGTCGGAGATCGAGCGGTCCGCCTACCGGATCGCCCTGGAGATCGACCACCAGGAGCGGACCATCGTCGGCCTCAACCGGTTCACGGTGGACCAGGAGGAGCCCTACGTGCCGCTGCGGGTCGACCCCCAGATCGAGCGCGAGCAGGTGGCGCGACTGACGACGCTGCGTCGGGAGCGCGACAACGACGCCGTCACGGCCGCGCTCGCGACGCTCAAGGAGGCCGCCCGGGGCACGGACAACGTGCTCTACCCGATGAAGGAGGCGCTACGCCTGCGCGCCACCGGCGGCGAGGTCGCTCACGCGCTGCGCGAGGTCTGGGGCGTCTACGTCCCGCGGGACGCGTTCTGACAGAACGACCCTCAGCAGGGGGGACGCGACTGCCAGAGTCGCTCCAACGTCGGCTCCCGGGTCAGCCGGGCCACCGTGGCCCCGTCGGGCAGGGTGCGGGGCGCCGGGGACGGGATGCCGCGGTGGGCCCGGTTGATGTCACGGGTGGCCCTCATCCGGAAGCCCTCCACCTCGACCGGCGCCGACCCGCACAGGCGGCGCAGCGTCGTGCCGGCCAGCAGCACGGGCTCGCACTCCACGGCATACCGGGCCCGCGCCAGCACAGCGGCGCCGGGCTCGCCGACGTGCACCCGGGGGTCGTCGAGCAGGCTGACGACCTCCTTGGAGTCGACCCACACGTGAGCGTCGGAGCCGGCCAGGAGGGACTCGGTGCTCGCGATGAGCGTGGCCGCCGGCGCCCCGAGCGACCGGAGCCGGACGACGACGTCCGGCTGGGACCACACGAGGTGCTCTCCGCGCAGGTCGCGGTCGGGGACGAGCCGCGCCAGCGCCAGGGTCTCGCCGTTCTTGAGGCGCACGAGGTCGACTGCCCGACCGGCGACGTCGGGGCCGTCGTGCCAGACCACCGCCTCCGGCAGGTGGCGCAGGTCTGCCCCGGCGACGTAGGCCCGATGGGCGAGCTCCCAGTCCTCACCGCCGTAGGCCCGGAACGTCTCGTCGAAGCCGCCCAGGTGGTGGAGCAGCTGCCGCCCGAGGGAGGTCACGGCGCTGATGACGAGCTGGTAGGACCGGTCGTCGGGCTCGGTGAGGTCGGCCGTCCTGGCGTAGCCGTCGAGCAGCCACTGGGGCTCGGTCAGCCCGTTCGGCGTCGGTCCCGCGCCGGTCAGCCACGACTGCACCCGCGGCCCGTCCCAGCCCCCGAGGTCGGCGTGCCGCCGCCGTCCGACCGTGAGCGACCACGGGGACACCGCTGCCAGGACGGTCTCGAGGTAGGCCGGCTCGGGCACGCAGTCCTGGTCCAGGAAGACCACGACGTCGCCGCTGGTGTGACGCGCCCCGAGGTTGCGGGCCGCCGCGGCACGGAAGCCCTCGTCGTCCTGCCTGACATACGTCGTCGTGAAGGAATGGGTCCCGATCGGCGGCGCCTGACGCGACCCGTCGTCCGCGATGACGACCTCGGTGCGGTCCCCGGGGACGGTCTGCAGGTCCAGGGCGGCGAGCAGTCGCCCGAGCTGGTCGGGCCGCTCGTAGTAGGGGACGACGACGCTCACGCTGGGCGGTCCGGCGGTCACGCGAGCCCCGCCAGCCCTGCGAGCCCCGCCAGCCCTGCGAGGAGCCTGGCGTGGGCGTGCGCCGCCTCGGCCCACGACGGGCCCAGGCGCACCTCGGGGCCCAGCCACGTCGAGTCGGGCTCATCTCGCGCGCGCGCGAGACCGGCACGCAGGTCGGTCGTCAGGGTGACGGCTCCGGGCAGCCGCTGCGCCAGCTCCCGGGTGTAGGGCCCGTCGGCGACGAGGGGTCGGCGCCCGCACTCGAGCCAGGTGTTGATGGACCCCGAGGCGGAGACGTGGCGGTGGGGTGCCACGGGAATGTCGCTGCGCCGCAGGGCCGTTCGCAGGTCCTGCTCGGACAGGTAGCCGGTGACCCGGAAGGGCACCCCCGCCCGGTCGGCTCGCGCCCGCAGCGCTCCCACGAGGTCCTCGTGCCCCGCCGCCGCCGCACCGTAGTTGGTCACCGCGACCGCTCCCGCCAGCCCGGCGGCAGCGTTGATGAGCTCCTCGACGCCCTTTCCGGGGTAGAGGAAGCCCAGCACGCCGATGTCCACCGTGGCCGGGGACCCGTCCGGGGAGCGGTCCGGGGACCCGGCCGGGGAGCGGTTGTCGGCGGGTCTGCTGACCGGCGCCGGGCCGGCTTCGACCGGCAGCGGGATGACGCTGGTGCGCGCCGCGAGAGCAGTAGGGTCCTCGTCGACGCAGGCGCCGAGCAGCAGCCGCTCGGACTCACTCGCGACGATGAGATGCGTTGCCGCAGCGGCAATCCGGCCGTATGCCGTGCGCCGGCGAGCCGACCATGCCGCACCCTCGCCTGCCTGAGGCACGTCGTGCAGGGACACGCAGAGCGTCGCGGCCTCGGCCAGCTCCACGATCCGATCCGCAGCCTCCTCGGGACTTCGTCCGAACAGGCGGTCGGTGACGTGGACGAGCACGGGGGCGCTGGGGGAGACGGCTGAGACCGAGGGCACCCGGACCAGGGCGTCGGCCAGCACGGGGGCGGAACGGGCCAGGCGCAGGGCGTGCTGCACGACGCCGTGGTGATCGGGGCCGACGACGAGGTAGGTCGCGTTCACCCGCTGGCCCGGACCCGTTCGGCCCCGAGGAGCTGGAGCTGCTCGGCGCACCGGTCCAGAGCCTCGGCGACGACCTCGGGCCGAGCGGCATACCAGTCGAGGTGTGCGGCAACGATGCTCTCGTCGGAGACCGGCTCGCCGTTCACCACCCAGTCCTGGGTGGCGCCGCTGGACCCCCAGCCGAGAGCGTCGAGCACGTCCGCGCGCAGTGGCGCGTGGATGTCGTCCAGCAGCTCGCGGCCGGGGTCGACGGCGTCGACCGGCCAGCCGAGGGCCTCCTGGAGGCGACGCGCGAGCCCGACCAGGATGGGGTTGCCTGGGTGGTTGATGACGTTGGCGGCGCGGTGACCGGCTGCCCCGATGAGGTCAGAGACGGGGATGGCGCCCGCGGAGGCCTCACGCCGGCGCAGCTGCTCGATGGACCACTCGGAGAGGGCCCGCACCTGCTCCGGACCGGGTTCGGGCAGGAGGTGACGCTGACCGGTTGCCGTGAGGAGGGTGCGCAGGTCGTGGTACGGGACGACCGGTGGGTCGCCGGCAGCTGCGTGGTGGAACACGGCCTGGAACGGGAAGAGACCCTGGTAGCGGAAGACCGGGAAGAGCACCGTGCGTGCGTCGTGCGCGGCGGCGGCGACCTGGGCGGTGCCGAGGGGGAGGTCGCGGTAGTCGTCAGCGATGGGCTGGGCCACCAGGATGGCCGTGCGGCGCAGCAGCCGCTCGAGGAACGGCACCTCGTCGGCAGAGAGCTCGTGCACCGGGGGGATCCGGATGCCCACGCAGGCGGCGTCGGGCGAGGACCCCAGGAGCACCCGGACGGACTCGGCCTGGCAGTTGCCATGGACCACCAGGAGCGGCTTGTCCTCCGGGAGCGACCGGAGCCCGTAGAACTCCCCGTAGTGCCACGCCCGCGGCAGGTCTGCCGTTGCGGCTGCGGGGAGTTCGGCTGGCGCGGAGGGGGTCGGTGGTGGCACGTCGATCACTGTACGACCCTCCTCACGACCCCGGGGTCTGGCCTCAGGCCGCCCGCAGATCGGCGTCGAGGCCGGGATGCACCGGTGGCCGGTTATCGCGCGGAGAACGGGGTATGGCCTCCATGTGGCGACAGGTGACCTCGGAGTGAGGACGTGACGGACGTGACGGACGTGACTCGTGCGCCGTTGCGCATCGCCGTGATCGCCACCGCACGATATGCGATCCGCCAACCCTTCGCCGGCGGTCTCGAGTCGCTCGTCTGGCACCTCGTGACGTCCTTGCGCGAACGCGGCCACGAGGTGACGCTGTTCGCCGGTGAGGGATCGGACGGGTCCGACGCCGAGTACGCCTTCCCGTCCAGCGGCTGGGAGCCGAGCCGGGTGGCGTCACGGGACGTGTCGATGCCGCCGGCGGCGTTCATGAGCGACCACCACAGCTATCTCAAGCTCCTCATGGGCCTCGCCGGGCCGCTGGCCGACCGTTTCGACGTCGTCCACAACCACGCACTGCACCACCTCCCCGTCGCCATGTCGCCGCTGCTCCCCCAGCCGGTGCTCACGACGCTGCACACCCCTCCGACGCCGTGGCTGGAGTCGGCGATCAACGCCGCACCCCAGTCGTCTGGTCACTTCGCCGCCGTGAGCGGGTTCATCGCGGCGCAGTGGAAGACCCTGCGTCCCACGCCGCGGGTCGTCCTCAACGGTGTCGACCTCGAGACGTGGCGGCTGGGCCAGGGCGGCCCGACGCTGGCCTGGTCGGGGCGCATCGTCCCGGAGAAGGCGCCGCACCTGGCCATCGAGGCGGCCCGGCGAGCCGGCATGGGCCTCGTCCTCGCGGGCCCCCTGAGTGATCTCCCCTACTTCGAGAGCGTGATCCGGCCACTCCTCGGCGCCGACGTGACGTATGCCGGGCACCTGGGGACCGACGACCTCGCGGGTCTCGTCGGCTCCTCCGCGGCCGTGCTCGTCACCCCGGTCTGGGACGAGCCCTATGGCCTCGTCGTCGCCGAGGCCATCGCGTGCGGGACCCCCGTGGTTGCCTTCGCCCGGGGAGGGATCCCCGAGGTCATGCCCACGAGCGGGCTGGGCGTTCTCGTGCAGCCGCACGACGTGGCCGCGCTGGCGGCGGCGATCCCCGCGGTCGTCGAGCTGGACCGGACTGCGGTGCGCGACCACGCGGTGCGCCACCTCTCCCGGGCCCGGATGGTCAGTCGCTACGAGCGGATCTACGGCCAGCTTCGGCAAGACGCCAGACAGGAGGACTCCCTCCCAGCGTGATGAGCCCTTCGGCCTCGAAGGCCGAGAGCCAGCCCTCCATCGGGAAGACGCCCCACCGCTCGTGGAACCGGTTGCTGTTGCGGATGATGTCACCAAGATGGCGCACCGGGGGGTTCTCGACGGGGTGGTGCTGGTGGTATGCCGGGGCGCCGCGGACCCACCACAGGGCACCGTGGGCGCGGTCCACCCGCATCGCGAAGTCGGTGTCCTCGCCGCCGTAGCCCTCGTAGCCGTCGTCGAAGCCGCCGAGCGCGGTCCAGTCGGTCGCAGTGATCGCGAAGGACAACGACCAGAAGAGGCGAAGGTCGGTGGCCGCGACACGGTATGCCGCGGTGGCGACGGGACGTGCCGGGTGAGGCGTCGATGCGGCGAGATCCGTTGCGGTGTAACGCTCCTTGCCTGGCCCCCGCGGGGGCAGGTAGTGGACGGCACCGGAGAACACCTGGGGGGATGCCGGTCGGCCCGGCCCGTCCCCGGTGACGTCGCGGCCGCACTCGGTGAGATATCGCGCCACGAGGTCAGGGCCGGGGACGCAGTCGACGTCGAGGAAGACGAGCACCTGCGCTCCGGCTCCGGAGGCCGCGGCGGCGGCCGCGTTGCGGGCCGACGCGAGGGGCAGGCCGTGTCGTCCCCGCGCGACGGACAGGACGTCCGTCGCGGCCGCAACCGGCGCGGCTGCCGCAACGAGGGGGGCGATCTCGTCGTCGTCCATCGCCGCGACGACGTAGACATCGGGCGCACGTGTCCCGGACCGGAGCCCGGCCATCTGCGCCATGAGGTGGTCGTGACGCCCGTGGGCGAGGGTGATGACGGCAACCCGGAGCGGGAGGCCGCCGGTGCCCTCGAGCGCGGCCCCGGGGAGCGCCGCCGCCGTCACGACCACCCTCCGGCGGCGAGGCGCTCGAGATGCGCAGCACACCGGTCGGCCCCGTGTCCGTCGGACCACCAGCTCCATCGGGCCGGGTCGGTCGGCACCGCGGACTCGAGCAGCCCGGGCCACTGCTCGGCGTCCGGCCAGCCGAGGCAGCCGTGTGCCAGGCCGGCTGCCGCCAGGCTCCGCACCAGGTGGGCCTGCTCGTCGTGGGGCCTCGGCTGGGCGATGATCACGGCGCGGCGGCGCGCAGCGGCCACCTCGGCGATGACGTTCTGACCGGAGTGCGCGACGACGACGTCCGCGGACTGAAGGCCCTCCCACACCTCGTCCGGACCCGCTCCGGAGCAGACGGTCCAGGTCCAGCCGGGGGTCGCGGCACGGGCCGCGTCGATGTCGGTGTCCGTGACCACGGAGCCACCCCGGCCCCACAGGAGCGTGACGTGGCGCGCACCGGGAGCGGGCCGCGCCACCCGCTCGTCGAAACGGGACAGCGCACCCACGAAGGTGGCCTTCGCCGCCCACCCAGGACGCCATCCGGTGACGAGGCCGGCCTCGGCGGGCCAGGGGGCAACGAGAGCGGTCGCCGCGTCGTAGGAGATCTCGTGCGCCCGGTCGGAGCGGTCGCCGGCCATGAGGAAGACCACGACGGGGACCCCGAGCAGCCGCCCAAGGAGGCCGACCTCGGCGGAGACGTCCGTGACCAGCAGCTGCGGACGCTCCCGTCTCACCCAGCGGGCGATGTCGGCCATCCGCTCGGCATAGCCCTCGTTGCGCAGCGGAGCCCAGTGCAGGACGCCGCCCGCGGTGTGGTCCAGTCCTCCGGCGGAGTCGTCCATCGGCAGCGGCACCCAGCGCTCGACCGGCCAGTGGTCCGGTCTCGGGGCGGAGCTGAGGATGGTGACGGGTGAGGTCATCCGCGCGGCTACGACCATGGCCCGTGACAGGTGGCCGGCCCCCTGATGGTGGGCGTACCAGCCGATCACCCGCCAACCTCCCGCCGGTCACCGAGCGCCAGGTCGTAGAGCCGCTCGTGCGCGGCACCGATCGCCTGCTGCTGCGCCTCGCGGCCGGCGCGGGTGGCCTGCCGCGGGGGCCGTTGCGCGTATGCCGTGGCGATCGCGGCGGTGATCTCGAGGGCGTCCGGGTCCTGCCCGGGATCCCACCCGAAGGTGTAGGAGGGCTGCTGCTCCACCCAGGAGCCGGTGCGTGGTGCGAGGACCGCCGTGCCCAGGTCGAAGCACGCCTCGATCCAGCCGGAGTGGGTGCCGAAGGCGTAGGGCAGGACGGAGAGGTCGATCCCGCGCAGGTAGTCCCACAGCTGCGCGTCGGAGTGGGGGTCGTGGACGGTCAGGGTGAGCAGGTCACGCTCCTGGAGCCCCCGCAGCCGGTCGAGCAGCGCGGAGTCGTGGCGCGGGTGGGATGTGTCGGTGACCTCCCGGAGCAGGTGGACCACGAGCCTGGCGTCGGGCAGCGCCGCCACGGCGCCGGCCACGGCGCTGGCCACCGGGCCCGCCCTGACGTTGGCGCGCAGGCTCTTGAGGTGCATCCCGACCGTGAAGGGGTGAGCGCTCCGCGGGCGCGGGCTGCCGACCAGCTCGAGGGGGGCCACGTGGGGGTGGGCGATCACGACGGCCTCACGCCGCCACCGGGCACGGATCGCGTCGGCGGCGGACGGGGTGAGGGTGATGACGCTGGTGGCTGCCGGCACGATCACGTCGAGCCGGGCGAGGTGCTCGCCCTGCTCGCGGAAATGGGGGTTGACCACGTCGTGCAGGGTCAGGACGAGCGGCAGGCGGTGCCGGTCCAGGGCGCGCACCCAGTCACGGAGCTGGTCCGGGGTGAAGGGGTCGAAGCCGAAGTGGAGGTGGACGAGGTCGATCTCGCCGTGGTGGGCGTCCACCCAGCTGACGGCGAGGGCCGGCGGCGGCCACCACCGGCCCGGAGGGGCCCCCGGCACCGGCGGGTCCACGGCATACGTGTGTCGGCGCAACGCCGGTGTCGGTCGGATGCGTTGGCTGTAGTTGTGCCCGTCGGGCACGTGCAGGATCCTGCGCCCGTCGTGCAGGGTCATCGTGGCGTCCTGGTCGGCTGGGTGGTGGTGTGGGGTGGAGGCGAACCTACCCGCGTCGGGGCGGGCGAAACAGCGGCGCCTCCCAAGCAGAGCAGGTCCGACTCGCTAGTCTCGTCCCCACTCGGACCGCACGCACCGTCGCCCGGAATCAGGGGAACGTCAGATGAGCAACCAGCCTCCGCAGGACCCGCTCCAGCCACAGGACCCCGGCAGCCCCGGCATGCCGCAGCCACCCGCCCCGCCGTACGGCGCTCCGCAGTCCGGCGCCGCCCCGCAGTACGGCGCCGCCCCGCCCCCGCCGCCGGACTACGGGCAGACGCCCGGCGGCCCCTACGCGCAGGCCGCGACGATCACCCAGCCCCCGCCGATCAGGAAGGCCGTCATGCTCATGAAGGTGGGGGCGGGCCTGTCCCTGCTGGGACTCCTGCTGTCACTGCTCACCATGGGCAGCGTCAAGGACATCATCCGGCAGGCCGGGGTCGACGCCGGTGCGCCCCTCACGGACGACCAGCTCAACGGCCTGGCCACCGCCAGCATCGCCTTCGCCGTCTTCGCTGGCCTCGTCGGCGTCGGGCTGTGGCTGTGGATGGCCGCTGCCAACGGCAAGGGCAGGAAGTGGGCGCGGGTCGTGTCGACCGTCTTCTTCGTCCTGTCCCTCCTGTCGGCCGCCTCGGGCTCGGTGCAGGGGCGGACTCCGGCGCTCAGCCTGGTCCTCTCGTTGGTCACCGTGGCCCTCGGCGCCTCCATCCTCTTCCTGCTCTACAAGAAGGAGTCGACGGCCTTCTACGACGGCATGGCGGCAACGCGTCACCCGCGCTGACCCCGCACGACCTGCCAGGACCACGCAAGGCCCGGGTATGCCGGGCGGCCCGTCCGCGCGGCGTCCCCTGCGTCTAAGGGGTGGTCGCCGGCGCGCGAGGTGGCCGGGCACCGAGCCCAGCGGCAGCCGCGCTCCCGGCCGCGACCCCGGCAGCGAGGGCCCGCACCGGGTCACCATCAGTGAGCCAGCTCGCGAGCAGGCCGGCGTTGAAGGCGTCCCCGGCCCCGGTGGAGTCGAGGCACTCGACGGTGGGCGAGCTCGCGCGCTCGTCGCGGTCAGCAGTGAACCACCGTGCTCCGTGCGCGCCGTAGGTGACGACGACCTGCGAGACCGACGTGAGGACGGCTTCGGGACCACCGAGCGCCTCGGACTCGATCTCGTTGGGCAGCAACAGATCGACCCCGCGCACCCAGCCGAGGAAGGTGTCGGCGCCGACGGCGGCCACGAGATGGGCGGCCTGCGGGTCGACCGACGTGGTCCACCCGCGCTCGCGGGCACCGGCCAGCGCGGCGAGGCCCGCCTCCCGGGAGCCGTCGTCGAGCAGGACGTAGCCGCTCACGTGCAGGTGGGGCAGACCCGGCGCCGCCCGGTCGAGCACTCCCGCTGCCTGGTCGAGGTCGACGTCCGCGGTGCGGAACGCGGCGTTGGCGCCGCGGTCGGACAGCATGGTCCGCTCGCCGGCCGCGTCGACGAGCACGACGACGACGCATGTCGGCAGGTGCTGGTCGACGGCGAAGACGCACCGCACGCCGACCGCCTCGAGGGCGGACCGGGCTGCGTGCCCGGCATAGTCGTCCCCGATCCGGGCGAGGAGTGAGACGCCGACGTCGTGGGCGGCCAACCAGGCCGCGGTGTTGCCCCCTGCGCCGCCGGGCACGAGGGCGATGTCGGCCGTCGCCTCGCCGCCGGGGACGATCGGCACCCGGGAACGGGTGAGGACGTCGATGCCGACGTCGCCGACGACGACCACGGGCCTGCGGACCGGGGTCACGGTGCGTGCTCGCCACCCTCGAGCGCGGCGAGCTCGACGGCGACCTCGCCGGCGAGGGCGGCGTTGGCCAGGACCAGCTCGACGTTGGCGCGCAGGCTCTCACCGCCGGAGCTCTCGTGGAAGAACTCGAGCAGGCGGGGGGTGACGTCCTTGCCGTGCACGCCCTCGCGGGCCAGCAGGGCCAGGCCCTCGGCGACCAGCCGCGCGTGCAGGCCGGGGTCGACCTGCCGTCCCTCCGGCAGGGGGTTGGCGAGGACGACCCCTGCGGAGTCGGTGCCGAGGACCCGGCGGGCGTGGGCGACAGCGGCGGCCTCGGCCGCGGAGTCGACCTGCCACGGCGCCTCGTGGCCGGAGTCGGAGAGGTAGAAGCCGGGGAAGCGTGAGGTGCGATAGCCGAGGACCGGCACCGAGAGGGTCTCGAGGACCTCGAGGGTGCCCGCGACGTCGAGGATCGACTTGACGCCGGCGCAGACGACGAGCACCGGCGTGCGGGCGATGACGCCGAGGTCGGCCGAGACGTCGAAGGTCTCGGACGCTCCCCGGTGCACTCCGCCGAGCCCTCCCGTGGCGAAGACGGCGATGCCGGCCCGGTGCGCGAGAACCGCGGTCGAGGCGACGGTCGTCGCCCCCGTCCGGCCGCGTGCGATGGCGACCCCGACGTCCCGGGAGCTCAGCTTGAGGACGTCGTCCTCGCCGCAGAGGCGGTCGAGCTCGACGGACGTCAACCCCACGTGGATGACGCCGTCGAGCACGGCGATCGTGGCGGGCACGGCACCGGCCTCGAGCACCGCGCCCTCGATCTGCGCCGCGACGCGGCGGTTGTCACCGCGGGGCAGTCCGTGGGCGAGGATCGTGCTCTCGAGCGCGACCACACCCCGGCCGGCGTGGAGGGCCTCGAGGACGTCGGGGTGGATCACGGGCTCGAGCGACGAAGGCATGGGACGCGAGCGTAGTCGAGCACGCTGCGGCTACGATCGCGCGGTGATGCACGACGCCGTCGACCCGGAGCTCCACCGTGCCCTCGACCATCTCGAGGGCCCGGACGAGCTCGAGGGCGAGCTGATCGCCGTCCGTCGTGACCTGCACGCTCACCCCGAGCTCTCCCGCAACGAGGTCCGGAGCACTGCCGTTGTCGCGAAGCGGCTCGAGGAGGCCGGCATCGCGGTGCGGACCCTGGCGGGCAGCGGACTCGTCGCTGACCTCGGTGCCGCGCACCCGGCATACCGCGTGGCCCTCCGGGCGGATCTCGACGCCCTGCCCACGCCCGAGCTGACCGGGCTGCCCTTCGCGTCGACGAGCGACGGCGTCAGCCACGCCTGCGGGCACGACGTGCACACGGCGATCGTCCTCGGCGCGGGCCTGCTCCTCAAGCAGCGGGAGCGGCTGCTCGAGCGGCAGGGCCTCGCGGTCCGGCTGATCTTCCAACCCGCCGAGGAGGTCATCCCCGGCGGCGCCCACGACGTCGTGGCGCAGGGTGGCCTCGAGGGCGTGGACCGGATCCTCGCCGTCCACTGCGACCCCAGCATCGACGTGGGTCAGGTCGGGCTGCGGGTGGGGCCGATCACCGCGGCGGCCGACGGCGTCGTCGTGACCCTCACCGGTCGCGGCGGGCACACCTCCCGCCCCCACCTGACCCAGGACCTGACCTATGCGCTCGCCAAGGTCGTCACGGACGTCCCGGGGGCGCTGTCGCGGCGGGTGGACCCCCGGGCCGGTGTGGCGATGGTGTGGGGGAGCATCCACACCGGGGGAGCGCAGAACATCATCCCGTCGACGGGCACGGTGTCCGGCACCCTGCGGATGCTCGACGCCGACGTCTGGAGGACCGCGGGCCCGCTCGTCGAGGAGCTCGTCCAGGCCGTCGTCGCTCCGTATGCCGTGACGGCGCACGTCGCGTACACGCCCGGGGTGCCGCCCGTCGTCAACACCCCCGACGCCATCACCGCGCTGCGCGCGGGGATCCGGGCGGCCGGCGCGACCGAGGTCGCGACGACGCAGTCCCTCGGCGGGGAGGACTTCGCGTGGTACCTCACCCAGGTATCAGGCGCCATGGCCCGGCTCGGGACCCGCACCCCGGAAGGTCCGACCTACGACCTGCACCAGGGCGACCTGGCCATCGACGAACGGGCCATCCTGTGCGGTGCCAGAGTGCTTGCCGGGGCGGTTGTGACGAGCGGGCAGATGGCTCCGCCCGTCGGGTGACGGTCGGGCGACGGGTCGGGCGACGGGTCGCGTGACGTGTCGAGTCGGTAACGTTCGCCCGCCCCCCCGGAGAAGCAGCCGGGCGGCCGCAGGGGGAGCGTTAGTGTTCCGAACGAGCGCGCGTACCACGCGGCTCGTCCTCGGAACGAAGGAGACCACCTTGCGTCAGGTGATGAAGTTCGCAGCCGCCATGTCGGTTGCCGCCGTGGCCCTGGCCGCGTGTGGAAGCAGCACGAGCACCAGCCCCAGCGGCGGTGGTGGCGGTGGTGCGTCAGCCGGCACCGGCGCCGCGGGCGGCTCCGGCGGCTCCGGCCTCAAGGTGGGGATGGCCTACGACGTAGGCGGGCGCGGCGACCAGTCCTTCAACGACGCTGCGGCGGCGGGTCTCGACAAGGCCAAGACCGAGCTCGGCGCCCAGATCAAGGAGGCCTCCGCGACCAACGGTGAGGCCGAGTCGGCCCGGCAGGAGCGCCTGCAGCAGCTCATCGACGCCGGCTACACCAATGTCGTGGCCGTGGGCTTCGCCTACGGCAAGTCGGTCGGTGCGGCCGCGAAGGCCAACCCCGACGTGAAGTTCGCCATCGTCGACGACGCGTCCCCCGACTCCACGGCCTCGAACATCGACAACATCACCTTCGCCGAGAACGAGGGGTCCTTCCTCGTCGGTGCCGCCGCGGCCCTGAAGTCCAAGGCCAACCACGTCGGCTTCGTCGGCGGCGTCAACACGGACCTGATCAAGAAGTTCCAGGCGGGCTACCAGGCCGGCGCCAAGGCGGTCAACCCGAGCATCGTCATCGACGTCAAGTACCTCACCGAGCCCCCGGACTTCTCGGGCTTCGCCTCGGTGGACAAGGGCAAGGCCGCGGCCGAGGGCATGTACCAGGCCGGCGCCGACGTGGTCTACCACGCAGCGGGCGGATCCGGTGGCGGTGTGTTCACCGCGGCCAAGGCTGCTGGCAAGCTGGCGATCGGTGTCGACTCCGACCAGGCGCTCACCGCTCCCGCCGACGTGCGGGACGTGATCATCACCTCGATGATCAAGAAGGTCGACGTCGGTGTGTATGACTTCATCAAGTCGATCAAGGACGGGACGTTCAAGAGCGGCCTGCACGTCTTCGACCTCAAGTCCGGTGGGGTGGACTACTCGACGACCGGTGGCAAGGTCGACGACATCAAGTCCAAGCTCGACGACTACAAGCAGCAGATCATCGAGGGCAAGATCACCGTCCCGAAGAAGTGACGTCCGACAGCGGCACGAGTCGACGGTGACCGAGGGGCCCGGGCTGGCGCGATAACGCGCCACCCGGGCCTTTTCGTGCCGTAGGTTGGGCCCGAACGTCGGCGGGGCAGGGCAGCCCCGCGGCCGATCCCCTGCACCGCCCACCACCGCGCTGGGCCCGGACGAGGAGAGTGCGAGATCACCGACGCCACCGTGAAGGACCCGGTGCCCGCCGAGGCCGGCAGTTCCAGCGCCGTCGTGGAGCTGCACGGCATCACCAAGCGCTTCCCCGGGGTCGTGGCCAACAAGGACATCGAGATCACGGTCAAGCGGGGCACCGTCCACGCGATCGTCGGTGAGAACGGCGCGGGCAAGTCGACCCTCATGAAGATCCTCTACGGCGTGCAGCAGCCCGACGAGGGCACCATCGCCATCAACGGCACCCAGCTGGTCCTCAAGAGCCCCACCGACGCCATCCGGGCCGGCATCGGCATGGTCTTCCAGCACTTCATGCTCGCCGACAACCTCACCGTCCTGGAGAACGTCGTCCTCGGCGCCGAGCGGCTGCACGGCATCGGCGACCGCGCCCGGGCGCAGATCTCCTCCATCTCGAAGGCCTACGGCCTCGGCGTCGACCCGGACGACCTCGTCGCCGACCTCGGGGTGGGACGGCGGCAGCGGGTCGAGATCCTCAAGGTGCTCTACCGCGGGGCCAGGATCCTCATCCTCGACGAGCCCACCGCCGTCCTCGTCCCCCAGGAGGTCACGGAGCTGTTCGACAACCTGCGCGACCTCAAGGCCGAGGGCCTCACGGTCATCTTCATCTCGCACAAGCTCGACGAGGTCCTCTCGGTCGCCGACGAGATCACCGTGATCCGTCGCGGGACCACGGTCTCGACCGTCGAGCCGGCGTCGGTCAACGCCCGCCAGCTCGCGGAGCTCATGGTCGGCTCCGAGCTGCCTTCACCGACCACGGAGGAGTCGACGGTCACCGACCGCGCCGTCCTGACGGTCGAGAGGGTCACCCTCGACGGCGCGCTCGGCAACCGGAAGATCCTCGACGACGTCTCGTTGACGATCCACGCGGGTGAGGTCGTCGGCATCGCCGGCGTCGAGGGCAACGGGCAGGCGGAGCTCGTCGAGGTGATCATCGGGATGCGCGAGCCGACGTCCGGCGTCATCACGCTCGAGGGAGTCGACATCTCCGACTGGCAGGTCCGCGAGATCCGCGAGGCCGGCGTGGGCTTCATCCCCGAGGACCGGCACCGCCACGGCATGCTGCTCGAGGCCCCGTTGTGGGAGAACGTCATCCTCGGCCACCAGACGCAGGAACCCAACGTCAGCGGGGGCGGCGCGCTCATCAACGCCCGGGCGGCCAAGCAGGACGCGCTCCAGATCGTCAAGGAATACGACGTACGGACGCCGTCGATCTTCGTCACCGGCGAGTCCCTCTCCGGCGGCAACCAGCAGAAGCTGATCATCGGGCGCGAGATGAGCCATCACCCCAAGGTGCTGCTCGCCGCCCACCCCACCCGCGGCGTCGACGTCGGGGCCCAGGCGGCGATCTGGGACCACATCAAACGGGCCCGTCGGGACGGGCTCGCCGTGCTCCTCATCTCGGCCGACCTCGAGGAGCTCGTCGGTCTCTCGGACACGGTCCGGGTCATCCTGCGCGGGGTCCTGTCCGAGGACTTCGACCCCGACACGGTGACCACGCAGGAGCTGGGGGCCGCGATGACCGGCGCAGACGGCGTCACCACACCCGGGCCGGCGGCACGGCATACCGACGGCACGACGGAGGGCGACCGATGAGTGGCGCACAGCCGCCCCCCGCGACGCGTGCCCCCGGAACCCGAGCCCCCCGGATCGATGTGCGCCGGCTCGGTCTCGCGCTCGCGGCACCCCTGCTGGCCGTCCTCGTCGCCTTCGTCGTGACGACGATCATCCTCGTCGTGGCCAAGGACCCGGTCGGCGCGGTGTGGAGCCAGCTGTTCAAGGCACCGCTGCCGCGCCAGATCGTCGCGATCGTCAACGCGGCCACGGTGTTCTACCTGTCGGCGATCGCCGTGGCCATCGGCTTCCGGATGAATCTCTTCAACATCGGCGTGGACGGTCAGTACCGCGTCGCCGCCTTCGCCGCCGCGGTCTTCGCCGGACAGGGCTGGCTGCCCGGGTGGCTCAACATCCTCGCCGCGCTCGTCGTCGCGATGCTCGCGGGGGGGCTGTGGGCCGGCATTGCCGGGCTGCTCAAGGTCGGGCGCGGGGTCTCCGAGGTCATCTCGACGATCATGCTCAACTCCATCGCGACGTTCCTCGTCTCGTTCCTGCTGAGCAGGGTGGCGGTGCGGGTCGAGGGGAGCAACGCGGTCAACACCAAGCCGCTCGCGGAGGGCTCCCGGGTGCCCGGCATCTCGGTCGACGGCCTCATCGCCACGCCGAGCAAGGTCTACGGGCTGGTGTTCCTCGCGGTCGTCGTCGGGATCCTCTACTGGTTCGTCCTGGCCAGGACGCGCTTCGGCTTCGACCTTCGGGCGACCGGGCGCTCAGAGACCGCAGCCGTGGCCAGCGGCGTGAAGGTCAAGCGGATGGTCCTCACGTCGATGGCGATCTCCGGCGGCGCGGCGGGACTGGTCGGGATGCCGCTGCTCTTCGGCCAGGACTACGCCTACGGCGACACCTTCCAGTCCGGGCTCGGCTTCGCCGGCATCGCCATCGCCCTGCTGGGGCGCAACAACCCGATCGGCATCGGCTTCGCCGCACTGCTCTGGGCCTATCTCGACGCCCAGGGCAACGGTCTGCAGATCAACGCGGGCGTGTCCGACCGCCTCGTCCTCGTCATCCAGGGCGTCATCGTTCTCTCGGTCGTCATCGCCTACGAGCTCGTGCGCCGGGCCGGCATCCGGATGGAGCAGCGCCGGGTCGCCTCCCAGCTCGCTGCGCGGCCCGTGCCCGCCACGGAAGGATCGCCGGCATGAGCGTCACCGGACTGGGCGCCGACCTCGCGTCCGCACCCGCCCCGGTGCGTGCGCAGTCCCGCCCCCGCTGGTTCTGGCCCGCCCTCGTCGTCGGCGCCCTCGTCGTCATCTCCAGCGTGCGGGTGCTCACCGGCGCCAACGACATCGACTCGTCCGGCGCGCTGATGGCGGCGGTCGGGCTCGCCATGCCCATCGGGCTGGCCGGTCTCGGTGGCCTGTGGAGCGAGCGGGCCGGCGTGGTCAACATCGGTCTCGAGGGGATGATGATCCTCGGCACGTGGGGCGGGGCGTTCTTCGGCTACCACTACGGCCCGTGGGCGGGCATCCTCGGCGCGGTGCTCATGGGTGTCGTCGGGGGCGCGGTCCACGCGCTGGCCACGGTCATCTTCGGCGTCGACCACATCGTCTCGGGTGTCGCCATCAACCTCCTCGGCGCCGGCGCCGGCGCCTACCTCGCCGTGCGGACCTTCACCGGCCTGCCCGGCGGCGGCCCGTCGCAGTCACCGCCGTTGCAGCAGCTGCCGTTCCTCAGCGTCCCCGGCCTCTCGGACGCCCTCGGCAGGGTCGAGTCCGGCCACCTCTGGCTCGTCTCCGACCTCGCCAGCCTCGTCCGCGCCGTGACGACCAACCTCAACGTCCTCACCGTGATCGCCATCGGGCTGCTGGTCCTGAGCTGGTGGGTCCTGTGGCACACCGCCTTCGGGCTGCGACTGCGCGCCTGCGGCGAGGCCCCGCAGGCGGCCGAGACCCTCGGCGTCAACGTCATCCGCTACAAGGTCATGGCCGTCCTGATCTCCGGTGGGCTCGCCGGTCTCGCGGGGGGTTTCCTCGTCCTCGTCGCCTCGAACCTCTACCGCGAGGGCCAGACCGGCGGCCGCGGCTACATCGGCCTCGCGGCGATGATCTTCGGCAACTGGCGCCCGGGCGGGCTCTCCGGCGGCGCCGCGCTCTTCGGCTACGCGGACGCGGTCCAGCTGCGCGGCGGCGGCGACGTCGTGCGGGCCTACCTCCTGCCGTTCGCGATCGCCCTCGTCGCCTGGGGCGTCTGGCAGCTCGTGCGCCGCCGGCGGGGCAAGCCGGTCACGGGCGTCGTCACGGTCGTCATGGGGGTGCTCGCCCTCGGCTGGTTCTTCCTCACCTCCCGCGTGCCCGACGAGTTCACCGGCATGACGCCCTACGTCGCGACGCTCCTCGTCCTCGCCTTCGCGTCCCAGCGGCTGCGGATGCCCGCGGCCGACGGCCAGATCTATCGCAAGGGCGAGGCGGCATGACGCGTATGCCGTCCGCCCCCGAAGGTGCGCACGGCGCCGTCGACGTGGACTGGGACTCTCTCACCGCCGCGGCGGTCGAGGTCAGGGGCCGGGCCTACGCGCCCTACTCCCACTTCCCCGTCGGGGTTGCCGGTCTCGTCGACGACGGCCGGGTCGTGGTCGGGTGCAACGTCGAGAACGCGGCCTACGGGGTGGCGCTGTGTGCGGAGTGCGGCATGGTGTCCCAGCTGCACGCCACCGGCGGCGGGCGCCTCGTGGCGGTCTCCTGCGTCGGCGGTGACGGCGAGCCCCTCATGGCCTGCGGGCGGTGCCGCCAGCTGCTCTGGGAGAACGGCGGGCCGACATGCCTCGTCCTGACCCCTGAGGGGATCCTGCCGATGAGCGCCATCCTGCCCCAGGCCTTCGGCCCGGAGGACCTCGACGCAGCGGCCGCCCGGGGCGCGTCCGAC
>NZ_JBKJPP010000008.1:0-3002 GCF_046595215.1 Lapillicoccus sp.
AGGGATGCGTCAGGAAATGCAGCGGAACTGCACGGAAACGACGGTTCAGACGGTCGACCCGGCACAGGGCTCGGGGACGTCTTGGCAGGTCAGGGCGTTTTCAGCGGATCCCGGCACAGGACGAAAAGTGTCCAGCCTGCCTACGGATCAGAAGGTTGGGGGTTCGAATCCCTCCGGGCGCACGCTGTGTTGAGACAGACGATGGGGCCCCCGACCTGCGGAGACGCGGGAAGGGGGTCTTACTCGTCCCGGACCTACCCGGGGTCAGCTGGGGGCCCGTAGGCACAACAATGGGCCGCACAATGAGCCGACGTGCGGCCAGCCTCGCGGAGCCGACCGCAGCCGCTCGGGCGATCGCTTGGGCGGGAAGAGCGCCCCCAGTGTCGTCACCGCGTCGCCGACTGCAGGACGGCGTCGATCAGGCGAGGTCCCGGCTCGGCAAGGGCCCACCGGAGGTGGTCTACGAGCTCGTCGGCGGTGCCGGCCCGGCGGGCCGGCACCCCCATGCCGGTGGCCAAGGCGACGAAGTCCAGGGCGGGCCCGGTCAGGTCGAGCAGCCGCCGGGCGCGCACCCCGTCGCGGGCGGCACCCACCCGCTCGAGCTCACCGTCGAGGATGGCGTACGCCCCGTTGTTGCAGATGACGGTGGTGACGTCCAGTTGCTCACGAGCCTGGGTCCACAGCGCGGTGATGGTGTACATCGCGCTGCCTTCGGCCTGGATCGAGATGACAGGTCGGCCCGGGCAGGCAATGGCCGCGCCGGTCGCCACCGGTAGCCCCTGCCCGATGGCGCCGCCGGTCAGCGTCAGCCAGTCGTGCCGTGGGCAACCCGCGGTCGCCGCGGCCAGGTGGACCCCGGACGTCAGAGCCTCGTCCACGACGATCGCGCCCGGGGGCAGCAGCGCGCCGAGGGCCTCGGCGAGCGTGCGGGTCGTCAGGGCCCCCGTCGGGGGGTGAGGGCGCCGGTCCTCGCTCACCCTGGGGATCGCATCACCGGCGAGGTCGTCGGCGAGCGCGCAGAGCGCCTCGGTGGCGTCCTCACCGGGCTCGGCCAGCAGGTGCACCTCGCAACCCTCGGGGACGAAGTGGCCGGGCAGGTCGGGGTAGGCGAAGAACGCGACCGGCTCGCGCGCTCCGGCGAGCACGAGGTGACGGGTGCCGGCGAGCTCGGCCAGCGCCGGTTCGGGGGGGTAGGCCAATGGCTGGACGAAGGGCAGGCCGGCGCCCCGGGGAAGCCGCGCGGGGAACGTCTCGCACAGCAGGCGTGCCCCTGTGCATGCCGACACGCGGGCCGCGGCCAGCAGCCCGCGCTCGGTCAGGGCGTTGCCACCGAGGAACAGCACGCGGGGCCCCGCGCCGGTGAGGGCCTCGGCTACCTCGCGGACGACGGCCGGGCGCACCGGCGCGGGGGCCCGGTGCCGTTGCGGTGCAGCCGTACGGCCGCCCTCGCCCCAGGACACGTCGGCCGGCAGCACCAGGGTCGCGACGAACCCGGGCGCGGAGCGGGCCGCGGCCACGGCGGCAGCAGCGTCCGCGGCCAGGTCGCTCGTCGTCAGCGACCGACGGAACCACCCGGACACCGCTGACGCCAGTGCGTCGATATCGGACTCCAACGGAGCGTCCAAACGCTTGTGGTGCGTCGCGTGGTCGCCGACGATGTTGACCAGCGGGGTCCTGGCCCGGCGGGCGTTGTGCAAGTTCGCGATGCCGTTGGCCAGTCCTGGCCCGAGGTGCAGCAGGGTTGCGGCCGGCCGCCCCGCCATTCGTCCGTACCCGTCTGCGGCGCCCGTGGCGACCCCCTCGAACAAGGTCAGCACGGCGCGCATGGCAGGCACGTCGTCCAGGGCGGCGACGAAGTGCATCTCGGACGTCCCCGGGTTGGCGAAGCAGATGTCGACTCCGGCGTCGACCAGGGTCCGGATCAGGGCGTGCGCGCCGTTCATGCCGACAACCTACTGCCGCTTGAGGGTGGTCGACTCGCGGCTGTTAGACGATTGTCGGCAGGACCGGTGTCCGGCCAGACTCGGTTCCAGGTGCCTGGCGGGCTGCTCTTCTCGCGGCTGCCCACCAGTGTGATCGGTGTGGCTCTCTTTCGGTCTGCGGCCCGTCGGTCACCGTTGACGAGGCGTGGCTCAAGAAGGGACTGCCCTGCTCGTAGCAGCACTGCCCACCTCGCCGTCCACATCGGTACCAGCACAGGCGGGAGCAGCACATGCAACAGACGCAGCAGATCACGCCGCAGATCATCATCGGGGTCGATCCCCACAAGCTGTCCGCGACGATCGAGGTCGTTGACGAGCGCGAGCGGTTCCTCGGCTCGGGTCGGGTTCAGCACCGACCAGGCCGGCTACACGGCGATGCGGCCCTACGCGAAGGCCTGGCCGGAGCGGGTCTGGGCGGTCGAGGGCTCCAATGGCGCCGGCTGGCCCAGCGGCTCCTCGAGGATGGCGAGCAGGTCGTCGACGTCCCGGCCAAACTGGCGGCTCGGGTCTGGCTCTTCGACACCGGGCACAACCGCAAGACCGACGCCCGCGACGCGCACTCGACCGCCGTCGTGGCGGTCCGCACCGAGGGGCTGCGAGTCCTGAAAGTCGATGGGAAGCTCGAGGCGCTGCGGATGCTCACCGACCGCCGCGAGGCCCTGACTCGCCGCCGGGTCCAGAGCGTCAACCGGCTCCAAGCCCTGCTCGCTGAACTGTTGCTTGGTCAGGCAAAGGAAGGACATCACCCCGTTGCAGGCCAAGGCGCTGCTCGCGTCCGTCCTCGTGACATCGCCGGCAGGACCCGGCGCCGGATCGCCGCCGAGGAGCTGGCGGAGCTGGTCGCGGTCGACGCGAAGATCAAGAAGGCCACCGCGGAGCTCAAGACCATCGTCCTGGCCCGCGGGTCACACCTGATGGACATCCACGGCGTCGGACCGGTGGTGGCGGCCCGGATCCTGGCCGACGTCGGTGACGTGACCCGCTTCGCTGACCGCAACCGGTTCGCCTCCTGGACCGGCA
>NZ_JBKJPP010000153.1:0-4738 GCF_046595215.1 Lapillicoccus sp.
GATCATCGACGGGCGCAACGCCCTGGACCCCCAGCGCTGGCAGTCGGCCGGCTGGATCTATCGCGCCCTGGGTCGCCCCAACGTCTGAGCCGGGGGCCGGGCCGACCGGGCCGATGCCCGCGCCGACGTCAGCTCAGGCTTGGCGGGTCGGTTGCGCGCCGTGGGTCACCCTGCTCACGCGCCGGGAGAATTGGTAGCGGGCCCACAGTCCGGCCCTCAGGGCGACCCGCACCGGAGCCCAGGCGGGCCCGGCATACCGGCGGGAGAGGTAGCGGTAGGCGCTGTCGTGGTGTGCCTTCGACATCATGTGGAGGTCGCGCGACGTCGAGTGGGCGCCGTGGTGCTCGACCACGGCGTCGGGCGCATAGACGATGTCCCACCCGGCCCCGGCCATCCGCTCGCAGAGGTCGGTGTCCTCGAAGTACATGAAGTAGCTCTCGTCGAATCCGCCGACGGCCTCGAAGGCCTCCCGGCGCACCAGCATGCACGCGCCCGACACCCAGCCCGCCGTGCTCTCGCGCGGCTCCTGCCGCTCGCGGCGGTAGCCGGCGGTCCACGGGTTGGTGGGCCAGATCCAGCCGAAGAGCGCGTGGCCGACGCCCCGGCCGAGTGAGGGCAGCTCGCGCGCCGAGGGGTAGAGCCGGCCGTCGGGCGTGAGGATCCGCGGTCCGAGGACCCCCGACCGGGGCCAGCGCTCGGCCGCCTCGAGGAGCTTGTCAATCGACCCCGGGGAGAAGGTGAGGTCGGAGTTCGCGATGACGACCCACGGCTCGCTCGAGCCCGCGACGCCGACGTTCGCGCCCCCGCCGTAACCGACGTTGCGGCCAGGCTGGGCCAGGGTCAGCTCGGGGACGGACCGGACGTAGTCGACCGTGCCGTCGGTCGAGCCGTTGTCGACGACCGTGACGGCGATGGCGCGTGCCGACGCGGCCGGGACCGTGGCGAGCATCGCCTCGAGGAACTCCCCCGGGAAGTAGGTGATGACGACGAGTCGCAGCGCACCGACCACCCTCGCTACCTCCTCGACCGCGGACTCGCCGGGGACCTGCCGGCACGCACAGCCTGCCAGACGGGAAGCGGTATGCCGTGCACCCGCCACGACGTCCGCCGACTCACCCTGCCCCCGGTGGCAAATGTGCTTGTGCGCAGCTCTACCTGGAGTTCCGAGGGCTGCGTCATCTCGGAGACCTGTCGCCCTGAGGGGCCACAGGCCTCCGAGATGCCTCCGGAGCCGGCGCGGTTGCCCGATGAACAAGGTGGGCTGGACCTGACTCGGATCCGTGGCTCCGACTCGACGTCGTGGGAGGCACTGAACCGCCCCGGCATGTCCGGAGACTCACTGGTGTGAGAGCTCAGCTGTCGGCTGGGCTTGGTGTTGAGCGTAATAGGCGGCCTCAAGCTCGGCCGGCGGGATGTCGCCGCAGTACTCGTAGAGCCGGCTGAAGTTGAACCAGTCGACCCACTCGGCGGTGGCGAGTTCGACCTGTTCCACGGTCCGCCAGGGCCCGCGGGGCTTGATCAGCTCGGTCTTGTACAGGCCGTTGATGGTCTCCGCGAGAGCATTGTCGTACGAATCGCCCACACTACCGACGGATCCCGAGATGTCGGCCTCGGTGAGCCGTTCGCTGAACCGGATCGACGTGTACTGCGACCCACGGTCCGTGTAGTGGATCAACCCACCCAGATCGGTGGCACCGCCGCGGTTACGGGTCCACACCGCCTGCTCGAGCGCGTCCAGGACGAGGTTGGTGGACATGCATGTCCCGGCGCGCCAGCCGAGGATCCGCCTCGCGTACGCGTCGATCACGAACCCGACGTACACCCACCCGGACCAGGTCGAGACGTAGACATCCCACGCGGGTCAGGTGTCAAATCGGGGCTGTTTGGGCGGGTGTGATGGTGCTGGCCCAGGCCGTGGTTTCGTCCCAGGGAAGGTCGTGCTCCAGGCACCACCAGAGTCGGCCGATGAGTTTGTTCGCGAGGTTACGCAGGGCCGCGTTGTGGGTGTCGCCGAGGGCTCGGCGCCGGTCGTAGTGGGCGCGCGCGCCGCGGGATGTGGTGATCGTGGCGAAGGCCCACCAGTGGCAGGCGTCGTTGAGGCGTTTGTTCCGTACGCGTCGGGCGCTGACGAAGCGGGAGCGTCCAGATGCTCGGGTGATGGGGGCAGTGCCGGCGAAGGCCCGCAGGCCGGCTGCGGTGGTGAACCGGTTGGGGTCGTCGCCGACCTCGGCCAGGACCCGGGCGGCTAGGACCGGCCCGAGCCCGGGCGTTGAGGTCAGCACCGCTGCGAGGTGGTGCTGGTCGAACTCGGTGGACAGGGCGCTCTCGAGGCTGGTGACGGCCTGCTGCATTGACGTGATGATGGCCAGCAGCCCGGTGACGGTCACGCCCAGCGCCTGTTCGACCGCGTGGGGCTGGCGCAACGCCGGGGTGCGTAGGTCGGTGAGGATCTGCTCGACCAGGGCCGGGTCGTTGCGTCGGCCGCACCGGCGGCGCAGGGAGACGATCTTGCGTTTGGTCAGGTCCAGCCCGGCTTGCGGGGTGGGGGCAGCAGCCAGCACGGTCAGCGCGGCTTTGTGCTTGAGCTGCGGGAAGGCCTGCAGCGCTTGCGGGTAGAACTCCAGCAGCACGGATCGCAGCCGGCTGATCGTTTGGTGGACGGCCCAGATCGCTTCTTGGTGCTGGCGGGCCAGCGCCTTGACCGCCCGAGCGTTCTCGCTGGTCACTGGCATCACTCGGTGCCGGGGCCGGTCGGTGCGCAGGATGTCGGCCAGCACGGCCGCGTCGCCCGGGTCGGACTTGCCCCCGGCCTGCCCGTACCGCTCCCGGTAGCGGGCCACGGCCCGCGGGTTGATCGGGTACACCGGGTTGCCCGCGGCCTGTAGCGCCACTACAAGCAGGTTCTTGTCGGTCTCGATCGCCACCGGCACCCCGGCGGGGTCCTGTTCGTGCTCGGCGAGCAAACCGACCAGCTCGTGGAAGCCGGCGAGCCCAGTCTCGATCCGTTGCCGCGCGAGCTGATGGCCTTGTTCGTCCATGATCGCGACGTCGTGGTGCCCTTCGGCCCAGTCGATTCCGCAGGTGATGCTCATTGATCCTCCTCGTTGCCTTTGGTCGTGGCAGTTGAGCCCGAGGGCGGGAACGGCGACCTAATGGAAGCACTCGAGGTGCGGCATCTCACCAGCCGATCACCCACCCGGCGACTGGCAGGGCCACCGTCTACGTTCAGGCCTCATCGGGCCTGGTGAAGTCATGAGAGTGGACCACCGTCAGCGGCTCACTCACACCCTTGCACCGAAAACCTGGACCGGTGATATCTGAGGGGAACCTGCCAGTCACCATCTGGGACACCGGAACCATCCCGGCACTCCCATTAGGTGATGTCGGCGACCCACAACACGTTCGGGGCCAATGGCCCGAAGTCCCGACAGACCAGGTCACGGGGCCGCTGGGCGCTCGGATCGGCGGTCGTGGTGCGCTTGACCTTGCCCCGGACCGCACCGGCCAGCCCGTCCGCGCGCATCAGCCGCTCCACCGAGCAGCGGGCCACCGCGAACCCCTCCCGGTGCAGCGCCAGCCACACCTTCCGGGCGCCGTACACGCCGTAGTTCTTCCGGTGGACCCGGCGGACCTCGTTCAGCAGCAGCGCATCCGAGCGCTCCCGCACCGTGGGGACGCGGTGCAGGTGCTCAGAGTACGTCGACGGGGCGATCGGCAGCCCGTGCTCGCTCAGCACGGTGCAGATCGGCTCGACACCCCAGCGCAGACCACCCTCACGGTGGTCCGCGTGATCGCGGATGAACTCCACGATCACCGTAAGGGCCGGTCGAGCTCGGCCGCAAAGAAAGCCGACGCCGCCTTCAAGATCGCGTTGGCACGACGCAGCTCAGCCACCTCGCGCTTGAGGCGCTTGACCTCGCTCGACTCCTCGCTCGTCGTCCCGGGGCGGCGCCCGGCGTCGATCTCACCCTGGCGGACCCACTTGCGGATCGTCTCCGGCGTGCCGACCCCGAGCAACTCCGAGACCTTCGTCATCGCCGCCCACTCCGAATCGTGATCCGCTCGGACCTCGGCGACCATCCGCACCGCCCGCTGCCTCAGCTCAGGCGGGTACCTCTTAGACGTGTTCCCTGACATGACTCCAACCTTCCCAAGGTTTCGAGTCTCCGGACATGCCGGGGCGGTTCAGAGCGAGGAGGCCGGCTTCCTCAGCGCCACCAACAAAGACCGCGTACAGGAGCTCCACGCCCAGACCAACCCGGCGGACCTGACCCGGAACATCAACCGGATCCAGCAAGCCCTCATCGCCTCCGCCAAGGACAAAACCATCGCCCTCAGGGATCAGGTTTCGTGAGCAAAATAGGTGAGGCACGCGCACCCCGTTTCGCGAGCACATTGACATGAGGCACCACGACCCCTTGGCCTGGGTTAAGCCGTCTAGGATTCGCGGGGAGTGGGAGAGCCGACCGAGGATGTCGAGCACCCTGGGCGGTCGTGTGTTCGTGCTGCCATCTGGCCTCCCGAAAAGCCGATTGGCTGGACGGGATCGATCTCGGGTGGCTCAGCCGGCCAGGCGTCGGTAGACCTCGGCATGGGCCTGCGCGCAGGCGGCCCAGGTGAACCCCGCGGACCGCTCGGTGCCGGCACGCTGCAACCGCGCCCGCACCGAGCGGTCCGCGGGGTTCACCTGGGCCGCCTGCGCGCAGGCCCATGCCGAGGTCTACCGACGCCTGGCCGG
>NZ_JBKJPP010000116.1:0-15390 GCF_046595215.1 Lapillicoccus sp.
GGGGCGGCGCCCCGCCGTGGAGGTCGGCGCTGGTGCTGGCGGCCGTCCCAGCCAGGTGACCGGGGCACGACCCCCGAGGCCGGGTCCCGAGAAGTAGGGCAGTCCGTCCCCCGGGCCCGAGAAGTACGGCGAGCCGTCGGTCCCGGGTCCCGAGAAGTAGGGAGCGCCCGGGATGCCGGGACCGGAGAAGTAGGGGGCCCCGACGATGCCGCCGGGGGCGGTGAGGGTGATGAGGTGGTTCAGCCCCACCCGGAAGCCGGGGGTCGGATCGGCGAGCTCGCGGTACTTCTGGAGCACGGCCCACGCGTCGGGGGCGGGCTTGGTCGACGACGGGTCCTGCTGGAGGTGGAAACGGGTCACCCATACCTTGGCCGCGAGTTCCTCCAGGGCTGTCCTACCGAGGCTGCTCACGTAGTCCCGGCGCTTGTCCTGCGCTGTCACGGACGTCCCGATGGAGTGGCCGGTCGCCTTCGCGGCCTCGACGAGCGCCTCGAGAGCGGTCCCACCGCCGGACCCCTGGACGAGGAGCTGGTCCGCGACGTATGCCGTGGGGTTCGGCCGGCGGCCCTGTAAGTCCGTGTCCCGGTCCGGGTGCAGGACGTTGGCGCGATACCGGCTCAGGGCGTCGCTGGAGATGGGTGGGGCCGGCGCGCGGTCGAGCTGTTCCTGGGGCCGTGGGTCTCGCGGCGCGGTCCGATATGCCATCGTCTCGACTCTCCTCGTCAGGTTGGCCCCTGCTCGTGTCCGAGCGTAGGACTCTCGCTCAGCGATGGGGAGGACCTGACCGTTGCGCTGATACATCCGGACCGGATCTTTTTCTTTTTCGGGTGGAGGTATCAGGGAGGCGGCCGCGCGACTCCTTGGGGTTGTCAGGCGCGCCGGGGGCGCCTGACGCCTTCGCCGGTGCCCGTCGGGGAGTCACCGGAGGAAGGTGCGGCGCTGCTGGATCCGTCGACGGGGGTTTACGGAGAACCGGCAGCGCCGCACCGGTAGGACACCTTGGGTGAGGGTCTGCTGGGTGTTGTCCGCACGTAGCCTGAGCATCTGCTGCGAAGGTGTTGGTGCACAACAAAATTCGTTGTCATTTCGACTGGCGGCAAGCCGATCTGCGGGAGAGACTGCGCAGATGCCCGGCTCCGGGCGGACCTGACACACGGAGGAGAACCACGTGAACAGAATTGGGGGACGGGCCGCTCTCGGCTCAGTCGTCTGCGTTGGCCTCACGCTTGCCTCGGCAGGCCTTGCCCAGGCCGATGCCGGGGGCCGCAAGGTCATCACCAAGGCGCCCGCGTGGGCGGCGAGCACCCAGCGCACCGGTGCGCCGCCATCGTCGGGGACGCTCCACCTGTCGATGGTGCTCAACCTCAGGGACGCGGCGGGAGCAGAGGCCCTGGCGACCGCCGTCTCGTCACCGGACGGCACGGACAGCGGCGCCTACCTCACCTCCGCGCAGTGGCGCGGCCGGTTCGCGCCGACCGACGCCGACGCCGACACCGTCTCGGCGTGGCTCAGCAGCAGCGGTTTCACCGTGACCGGCTCCCCGGCCAACCACCGGTTCATCACCTTCGACGGGTCCGTCGCCGCCGTCAACGCCGCCTTCGGTTCCCAGCTGGCAACGTTCGCCAAGGACGGCGCGCAGGTGACCGCCCCCAGCGCGGACACCACGGTGCCCTCCGCGGTGGCTCCCCTCATCGCGGGCGTGGCCGGTCTGGACTCCTCCCTCCAGGCCCACCCCAACCACGTCGGGGGGCCGGAGTCCCAGCCGAGCCAGGTCAAGAAGCTGGCCTCGATCGCCCCGAGCACGACAAAGCCCAACGACACGCTGCCCCCTCCGGGCCCGGTCTTCAGGAACGCCACCCCCTGCTCGGCCTACTTCGGCGAGAAACCGGCGACTGGCCTGCCGCAGCTCGTCCCGAACCCGCAGACCTACGCCCCCTGCGGCTACAAGCCGCCGCAGCTGCGGGGCGCCTACGGCGTCGACCAGGCCCTGGGCGCCGGCTACGACGGACGCGGCGCGACGGTGGCCGTGGTGGACGCCTACGCCTCGCCGACCATCCTCGCGGACGCGACAACGTACGCGAAGCGCAACGACCCGCGGCACCCGCTGCGCGGTTACCAGTTCAACCAGTCGCCCCCGGCGACCTTCACCTTCGCCGACGAGTGCGGCGCCTCCGGCTGGTACGGCGAGGAGACCCTCGACGTCGAGGCCGTCCACGCCATGGCCCCGGCCGCGAACATCCTCTACGTCGGCGCGTCGAGCTGCCAGAACGCCGACCTCGTGGCGGCGGTCAACTCCGTGCTCGACAACGACCTCGCCCAGGTCATCACCAACTCCTACGGGTCGGTGGGCGAGCCGAGCACCACGGCCGAGGTCCAGGCCGAGCACCAGTCCGCCCTCCAGGCAGCGGCGCAGGGTGTCAGCCTGCTCTTCTCCTCCGGCGACAGCGGCGACGAGATCGCCAACACGGGATCGCGTCAGGTCGACTACGAGGCCTCCGACCCCTTCGTCACCGCAGTCGGCGGCACGGCGCTGGCCGTGACGAAGACCAACGGCTACGGCTTCGAGCAGGGTTGGGGCACGGGCAAGTCGATCCTGACCAACGGGCAGTGGGGCCCGGTGCCCCCGGCATACCTCTATGGCGGTGGAGGTGGCACAAGCAAGCTCTTCCAGCAGCCGGGTTACCAGAAGGGTGTCGTGCCCGCGGCGATCGCCAACTACTTCGGCACGGGCGCCCACCGGGCCGTCCCGGACGTGGCGATGGTCGGTGACCCGCAGACCGGCTTCCTCGTCGGTCAGACGCAGACGTTCCCGGACCAGTCCCAGCAATACTCGGAGTACCGCATCGGGGGGACGTCGCTGTCCAGCCCGCTCCTCGCCGGGGTGGTCGCGGTCGGCAACCAGGTCAAGGGTGGCAGCCTCGGGTTCCTCAACCCGCGGATGTACAAGCTGGTCGGCACCGACGCCTTCCGGGACGTCAACCACGGCCGGGCCGTTACGGACGCCGTCGTCCGGGTCGACTACGTCAACGGCTTCGACAGTTCGGCGGGCCTGAGGACGTCGCTGCGCACGCTGGGCCAGACAGGGACGATCTACACCCGTCCCGGCTACGACGACGTCACCGGCGTCGGCAGTCCCAACGGGGTCTCCTTCTTGGTGCGGATGGCTGGCGGCGCGGCGGCGGGCGCCCTCACCGGCACGCCGGGTCAGGGTGGCCGGACGCACGGGCCCAGCCCGGCCTCCTGAACGGCGATGACCGACTGAATCGACGGCTGACTGACCTGCGGGGGATCTGCAGGTGGGTCGTGAGGGGCTGGCGTGTAGGCCGCACCAGCCCCTCGCTCGTCCCGGCGCCGTCACGAGGGGGCGTGCGCCGCGCGGCGCGGTCTGGGACACTGGGCCAGCACTGCGCGAGGACCGGCACCGGTGACGAACCAAGCCGGAAGACGGGCAGTTCAGGAGGGCTCGCATAGTGGCCGAGTGCGGCGGTCTTGAAAACCGCTATGGGGTCACACCCATCGTGGGTTCGAATCCCACGCCCTCCGCCACGTGGCGTCCCGGGCCTTGCCCGGAGCTCACGCTCGGGTCCGGGTCCGCCCGGACCCGGGTGACACGATGGGCCGGTGCCCGAGACCCTGAGCGAGCCAGACCTGCCCCGGCCCACCGCGCTCGTGCTTGGCGGCCGCACCTTCGACGCGGGCCACCCTGCGGTCATGGCCATCATCAACCGCACGCCCGACTCCTTCTTCTCCGGCAACCGGCACGCCGGACTCGGGTCCGCTAAGGAGGCGCTCGCCGCAGCCGTGGACCTCGGCGCCGACATCGTCGACGTCGGCGGGGTCCGTGCCGGGGCCGAGGGTGAGGTCGTCTCCGCCGATGAGGAGATCGCCCGGGTCCTGCCCTTCCTCGAGCACGCTCGAGGCTCCTACCCCGAGCTCATCCTCAGCCTCGACACCTGGCGATCCGAGGTGGCCCGGGCCGCCGCGCCGCTCGGGCTGGACCTCGTCAACGACACCTGGGCCGGGCACGACCCCCGGCTCGTCCACGTCGCCGCCGAGATCGGTGCCGGCATCGTCATCTCGCACACCGGCGGTCTGGCGCCGAGGACGGACCCGGTCGACGTCAGCTACGGACCCGACCGGCTCGACGTCGTCCGGGACGTGATCCGGACCCTGAGTGCGGGAGCCGCCACCGCTCAGGCCGCGGGCGTGGACCGGGAGGCGATCCTGGTCGACCCGACGCTCGACTTCGGCAAGACGACGGCCCACTCGCTCGAGGTCCTGCGGCACACCGCGGACATCGTCGCGCTCGGCTTCCCGGTGCTGCAGGCGTTGTCTCGCAAGGATTTCGTCGGCGAGAGCCTCGACCTCCCGGCCGAGGAGCGGCTTGAGGGCAGCCTCGCGGCCACCGCCATCGCCGCCTGGCTGGGCGCCACCGTCTTTCGTGCCCACGACGTGCGGGCGACGCGCCGCCTCGTCGACATGGTCGCGACGATCAGGGGCGACCGTGCCCCGCTGCTCGCCGTCCGGGGCGTGCGCAGAAGCTGACTCCGTCCGGATCGGGGCATGCCCTGGGGCGGTCCCCCGAACGTGTGGGGTCAGCAGGCCTGGCGCACGTTGACGGCGACGCTTCCGTCCGGGGTCCGGGTGGTCGTGCCGCTGGGGGTGGTCGTGGTCTCGCTGGGCGTCGTGGTGGCGTTCGACGGCGTGCTCGACGTGCCGGGCGTCGGCGTGCTCTCGGGCGCGGGGGGGTTGATGGCGGCGTCGACCAGGGCGCGGATCTTGTCGAAGTCGGGGCGGGTCGTGTTGATGTTGTCCTCGGTGAACGTCAGGGAGCTGATCGAGCCCTTCTGCACCCGTTGGACGAGGTCGACCCAGGCCGGCAGGTCGGCCATGCGCACATCGGTGGTGATGTTGTCCTTGGCGACCTGCGCGAGCTCTGGGTACTTGCTGAGCATGGTCGTCGGGTTGACCTGGTCGAGGATGGTCCCGATCAGACAGCGCTGGCGGCGCATCCGGGAGAAATCGTCGGTGGTGAGGCGCGACCGGGCGAACCAGAGGGCCTTGTGCCCGTCGAGCACCTGGTTGCCCGGCTCGATCCAGCCCTCCACACCGGCCAGCGCGCCGTTGCCCAAGTGGTACCCGTTGATCGGCAGCCGCTCCGTGACATTGATCCGCACGCCACCCATGGCGTCGACCAGCGACTCGAAACCGGTGAGGTCGATCACGGTCGAGTAGTCGATGCTCAGACCGGTCACCTCGCCGATGACGCCGCGGATCGCCGTCAGACCCGGGTCGGGGTCGTTCTTGAACAAGGCCTTGTTCTCGACCGCAAGGTTCCAGATCGCGTTGATGAGGCATTCCTCCCCGGGCTTGGCCTGGGGGCAGTAGTAGCCGCTGGGGAACATCGAGTAGAGCGGGCTGCTGAAGGGGAAGGGCGCCCGCTGGAGGTTGCGGGGGATGCTGATGAGCACCGTGTTGCCGGTCTTCGTGTCGAGGCTGGCGACGACCATCGAGTCGGTGCGGATGCCCAGGCGGTCGTTGCCGGCGTCCGAGCCGATCAGCAGCATGTTGACCCGGGGCACGCCCTTCCAGGAGTCCTTTTCCGTCTGGTTCGGCTTCGCCCCGGTCGGGTTGATCTTGCTCGGGGTGTTGCCACCGGCGAAGACGGTGCCCACGACGTCGCGCTGGATGGCGACATAGCGCACGAGCTGCACCGTCGGGGCCGCCACGATCAGGCACACCAGGGCGGTGAAGAACCGCAGACCCACCCGCTGGGCCGTATCGGCCCCGGACGGCTCGGACCCGCGGTGGGTCAAGATGATCGAGAAGATCCAGACCAGGGCGAGGAGGACGGCGACACCGGCGATGGTCAACAGGAGGTCGGGCTGCACGGCGACCGACAGGGCCGTCGTCATCACGCCCCTGCCGACGACGAGCAGACCGAGGGCGACGACGCCGAGGACGAACAGCACCAGCAGGACCCAGCCGAAACGGCGGTAGCGGGTGCGGGTCAGGCCGGCGCCCGGGATGAGCGCCAGGGCAGTCAGTCCCAGCGACCGTCGACCCTGGCGGCTCACGGCCTGACGCTGCAGGGCGCGGTTGCCCTGGGTCTGCCTGCCCCGGTCGTCGGCGGACATTCGGGCCTCTCGTCAGTCGTCCTGCATGAGTTTCGGAGCATACCGTCCACGTCTCGGAGCCCCCCACCTCGCACGATGCGCGTAGCCACCTCGGCGTGGTCCGCGCCGCGGTTTTGGTCAACTCCTCGTCGCGCCGGTAGCCTGTGCTCGCTCCTGGTCACCGCGAGGGTCAGGCGCTGGAGGCGTCGCATAGTGGCCTAGTGCGCCCGCCTGCTAAGCGGGTTGGGGATAACACCCCTCGCGAGTTCAAATCTCGCCGCCTCCGCAGCATCGAGCGCAGGGTCCCCAAGGCCGTCCCGGGGGCCCTGCACCCGGTGGGGACGCGTCAGACCTGGTATGCCGGGTGGCTCAGTCGGTCATCGACCGGGCGTGCGCGCCATGGAAGATCCAGCGCCGCATCGCCAGGAAGCGCACCGCCGTCGACAGCACGTTCGCCACGGCCACCACCAGGACGTCTGCCGTTGTCGACGTGTGCGGCAAGTATGCGGCCAGCAGGGCCAGGGCCCCGCTGCTCGTCGCCCACGTGATCGCGAAGGTTGCCAACGCCTGCACGCGGGGCGGGCGAGTCCCTGCCCGCCGCGCACCCCGAACGTCCAGGCCCGGTTCGCGGCGGTGTTGGCCACCGTGGCCACGGGCCCGCTCGCCTCCCGCTCACCTCCCGCTCGCGTTCGCTGGCCGGACCTGCCTCGCAAGGCCGGGCTGGACGGCGGCAAGGAGCACGGCTGCTCCGGCGAGGCTCATCCAGAGCAGGGCCGGGCCACCGTGCGCCAGGAGCTGGGTCCCCAGGAGCGGCGCGATGACCGCGGCGATGCCCCAGGACACTCCGAAGACGGCCAGGTAGCTGCCCCGCGCGCGCTCCGGGGCGAGCTCGGAGACGATGCTCCACGAGTGGCCGAGGAGCAGGAGGTCGCCGACACTCCAGAACAGGGTGGCGACGATGAAGCCCGGCAACGTCGTGGCCAGGCCGTTGGCGGCGAGACCGACGGCCAGGACGGCATACCCGATCGTCATCGCCTCGAAGCTGGACCGGTCGCGGAGTCGCCGCCAGCGCAGCAGGGGCTGGCCGGCGACGATGGTCACGGCCGAGACGGTGAAGAGGATGCCGGCCTGCGCGGCAGGCAGCCCGCGCGCCGGCAGCGTCAGCGGCAGGGCCATCGTGATCTGGAGGTAGAGGATCGCGAAGCCGGTCCCCGCTGCGAGCATGAGGAGCAGGCGTCGGTCGCGCCATGCCCCTGCGGCCTCGACGGCGCTGCTACCGGTGGCCTCGTGGATGCCGGCGCGGACGACGAACCACACGGTGGCAGCGCAGAGCAGGCAGCTGGCGGCGTCGGCGACGAGAAGCCAGCGCAGGTTGATCCCGCCGAGCCAGGAGGCGAGCAGCCCGGCGGCGACCCCGGCAGCGGCCATCGCCGAGGCGAGCAGCCCGAAGGCGAGCGGGCGCGCCTGCGCGTCGGTGAGGTCGGCGATGATCGCCTGGCTCGGCGGCTCGTAGAGCTCGAAGAAGAGTCCGAGGACGACCACGGCGACCGCCGCCGAGCCCAGCGTGTGGCTCGCCGCGAGCCAGAGCTGGGCGGCGGCACACCCGACGAGTCCGGCGCAGATCGTCGGCGTCCGCCCGATCCGGTCGGCAAGGGCGCCGCCGACGAGCCGGGACGGGATCGTCGCCATCCCGAAGAGGGCGAGCAACCGGCCGGCCGTGGTGACCGAGGCGCCGAGCTCGGCCGTCAGGACGACGCCGAGGAAGGGCAGGGTGAAGGCGCCGAGCCGGTTGACCGCTCTCGCGAGGGTGAGGGCCCAGATCGCCGGCGGGAGGTCCCGGACCCGAGGAGCGGTCATCGGCGCGGCCCCCATCGCTGCTCACGGCGCGAGTATGCCGCGTGACTGGTGAAGTGCGTATGATCAGTCATGATGGGTGAAGGCTAGACAGAGAAAGAGTGACTGGTCAAGTGAACTTCGATAGTCATGTGCTGGCCCTGCTGACGGTGGCCGTGCGACTGGTCAACGAGCTGACCCCCGGTCAGGTCGGCGCGCGGACCGTCGAGGTCCCGCTCGGCCGCTCTCGGGTCGGGGTGGTCGCCGAGGCGCTCTCGGGCAGCGGCCGGCCCCCCCGCGTGACCCAGGACGAGGCGGACCGGTTCGTCGGCACCGCGGCGGACCTGCGAGCCGTGTTCGAGTCGGCCGACGAGGGGCACCTCGACGGTGCGGCGGCCCGGGTCAACGCGCTCCTCGCCACGACGCAGGCCCGACCGCAGCTCGACAAGTTCCCCGACGGCCGGTGGAGCCTGCACTTCCACGGCGCCGACGACTCGCTCGTCGTCGGCTGGGCCGCCGGATGCGCCTCGGCGTTGGCGCTCGCACTTGGCAGCGACCTGGCCGGTCGACTCGGCGTGTGCGACGCGCCGAGCTGCGACCGGGTCTACGTGGACGAGTCGAAGAACGGCACCCGCCGGTTCTGCTCGGCCCGCTGCCAGAGCCGGGTCAAGGCCGCGGCGCACCGCTCCCGCCAGGGCTGAGGCGCGGGCGACGTGGCCCGCCGCGGCACGGCATACGGGTAGCTGGCTGGTGGCCTGCACCTGCGGTGCCCTACCGTCGAGACCATGTCAGCCCCCTCCTGAAAGCGCGCCGCCGAGGCACGTCACGCATCCACCTGATCGACCGTGTCGATCACGCGTGCCCACCCGCTGGTCCCGTGACCATCCCAGGAGCCGTCCGTGCTGTCCTCCCTGCTCTGGCGCCCGCTGCGCCCCGCGGATGCCACCCGCACCTACTACCTGCTGGGCGCCGGGTCGTCCTGCTTCTTCGTCCTGGCCTTCACCCTCAGTCAGGTCTACTACTTCACCGTCGTCGGGCTGAGCCCGCTGGAGATGGTCCTCGTCGGCACCGTCCTCGAGGCGACCTGCTTCCTCTTCGAGGTGCCTACGGGCATCGTCGCGGACCTCTGGAGCCGGCGGCTGTCCGTCATCATCGGCGTGGTCCTCATCGGGCTCGCCGTCCTCCTGCAGGGGCTGGTCCCGACGATCACCGCCGTCCTCGCGGCCCAGGTGATCTGGGGACTCGGCTACACCTTCACGTCCGGCGCGGACGAGGCGTGGATCATCGACGAGATCGGCGAGGACCAGGTCGCCCGGGTGTTCACCCGGGAGCAGCAGCTGCGCCTGGGCCTGACCGTGGTCGCCACCGTGCTTGCCGGCCTGCTGGGCCTGGTCTCCCTGCGCCTGCCGATGGTGGTGGCAGGTGCCGGTTTCCTCGTCCTCGCGGTCGTCCTGCTGCTGGTCATGCCGGAGGAGAACTTCCAGCGGACCCCCCGGGAGGACCGCGAGAGCATGGCGAGCATGGTGGACACCCTGCGCGACGGCCTCTCCGTGGCCCGGCGTCGCCCGGTCGTGCGCTCGTTCTTCCTCGTCACCCTGGTCGTGGGGCTCTCGAGTGAGGCCTTCGACCGGCTCTGGTCCGTGCGGGTCCTCTCCGACTTCATCCTGCCCAGCCTGTGGGGGCTCAGCGGTCCGGTGGTCTGGTTCACCGCCTTCTCACTCATCGGGACGCTGTTCTCGCTGGTCGTCTCCCTCGTGGTGAACCGGGCGGCGCCGGGGTTGGTCCGGGCGATGCACCCCAACTGGCTCCTCGCCTCCCTCGTCGCGGTGCAGGTCGTCGCGGTCGCCGGGGTGGCGCTCCTGGGGAACCTGTGGCTCGCGTTGGCCGCGGTGTGGGGTCGGGACGCCGCGGGCGCGCTGGCGGCGCCGATCCGGTCGGCGTGGCTCAACCGACACCTGGACTCGCGCTCGCGGGCGACGGTGATCTCGATGAACGGCCAGGTGGACGCCATCGGTCAGGTCGTCGGCGGGCCCCCGCTCGGCATCCTTGCGAACCGCACCTCGACGCCGACCGCCCTGGTCGTCAGCGCCCTGGTGCTGGCCCCGGCCGTCGCCGTCTACGGCCGGCTCCGCGCCCCGGCCCAGCGGCCGGCGGCGGAGCCGACGACACCCGGGTCCGAGCCGAAGACGCCCGGGACCAATGACGGGACCCACATGGACGGGTGAGCGGGGGATTGACGACCTGGCGCCGCTGTGTCCCGTCGCTCGACCCGGGTCAGGCGGGGAGCAGGACCGAGAAGGTCGTGTCGCCGGGGCTGCTCGCCAGCTCGACGGTGCCGCCATGGGCCTGGGCGACGGCCGCGACGATGGACAGGCCCAGGCCGGTGCTGCCGGCCGCTCGGTTGCGGGAGGTGTCACCGCGGGCGAACCGCTGGAAGACGTTCTGCTGCAGTTCTGCCGGGACGCCCGGGCCGTTGTCCTGCACGCTGATCCGGACCCGGTCACCCTCCCGGGCGAGCTGGGTGCGGACCGTCGTCCCCGGCGCGGTATGGGTGCGGGCGTTGGCCAGCAGGTTGGCGACGATCTGGTGCAGCCGGGCCGGGTCACCGCGGACCTCCACCGGGTCGTCCGGCAGGTCGAGCTGCCACGAGTGGGCAGGCGAGGCCGCATGGGCGTCACTGACCGCGTTGACGACCATCTCGGACAGGTCGACCTCCTCCTCGTCGAGCGGGCGACCCGCATCGATCCGGGCCAGCAGCAGCAGGTCGTCGACGAGGGACGACATCCGCATCGCCTCGGACTCGACCCGCGCCAGGGCGTGGCTCACGGTGGCCGGGATCGGCTCGGGCTCCTTGCGCGTCAGCTCGGCGTATCCGCGGATCGAGGCCAACGGCGTGCGCAGCTCGTGGCTGGCGTCGGCGACGAACTGGCGCACCCGCTGCTCGCTCTGGTGGCGGGCGTTGAGCGCCTCGTCGATGTGCTCGAGCATGTTGTTGAGGGCGGCACCGACCTGCCCCACCTCGGTGCGGGTGTCGGTGTCCGCGGCGGGCACGCGCTCGGCCAGCGCCACGCTGCCGGTGTCCAGCGGCAGGTGGGCGACGCGGGTCGCGGTGGCCGCGACCCGGTCGAGCGGCTTGAGGTTGCGGCGGACCAGCCAGGTGCCGGCGAGGCCGACCCCGACGAGGCCGACGATGATCCCGGCGGCGGCGATCCGGACCATGTTGCCGATCGTCGCCTCCTGTGACGCTCGGGGCAGACCGACCACGACGACGGCGGGGAAGACGGCGCCGTCCCGGGTCACGACCTGGCCCTGCTTGGCGAGGACCCGGTAGGAGCCCAGACGGCCCCCGAGCTGGATGGTGGTGGGCTCGGGAGGCAGACCTGCCCCTGCGAGCGCGGCCAGCTCGGCGCTCGTCAGGGCGACGAGGCCGCTCGTGCGATCGGATGCCGTGCCCAGCGAGACGAAGGCGCCGGTGGTGCTGAGATAGGCCTGCAGCCCTTGGTCGCCCGGGCCTCGCCGGCCGGCATCGTCCGAGGGTGGCTGCCCCGAGCCGTGGTCGAACCGGTCGATGGAGCTCTGGAGCTGGGCGTCCACCTGTCGGGTGAGGAACGTGTCGAGGGCGACGACGGTGAAGGCACCGGACGCGACGCTGATGACGGCGAAGAGGCCGAGCACCGACGCGACGAGCTTGGCGCGCAGCGTCCACGCCGACGGCGATCGCCAGCTCGGCAGGCGGGAGCGCCCCGCACGCGCCGGGGCGACCACCGGCTGCGGTGGGGGAGACGGCATACCGACGTCGGTCATGGCGGGTTGGTCCGGCGGCTCAGACGGTGGGCTTGAGGACGTAGCCCACCCCCCGCATGGTGTGGATCATCGGCTCACGGCCGGCGTCGACCTTCTTCCGCAGGTAGGAGATGTAGAGCTCCACGACGTTGGCCTGGCCGCCGAAGTCGTAGTTCCAGACCCGGTCGAGGATCTGCGCCTTGGACAGCACCCGCTTGGGGTTGCGCATGAGGTAGCGCAGCAGCTCGAACTCGGTGGCCGTGAGGTTGATGGCGTCACCGCCGCGGATGACCTCGTGGCTGTCCTCGTCGAGGCTGAGGTCGCCGACGACGAGCGTCGAGTCCTCGTCCTGCGTGGCCATGACCGCGGTCCGGCGCATCAGGGCGCGGAGCCGGGCGACGACCTCCTCGAGGCTGAACGGCTTGGTGACGTAGTCGTCGCCGCCGGCCGTCAGCCCGGCGATGCGGTCCTCGACGGCGTCGCGGGCGGTGAGGAACAGGACCGGGATCCGGTCGTTGTGCTCGCGCATCCGGCGCAGCACCTCGAGGCCGTCCATGTCGGGCAGCATCATGTCGAGGGCGACGGCGTCGGGCTCGAACTCACGGGCCGCCCGGACGGCCGCCATGCCGGAGCCGGCCGACTTGACCTCCCAGCCCTCGTAGCGCAGCGCCATGCTGAGCAGCTCGGTGAGGTTGTGCTCGTCATCGACGACCAGGACCCGAGGCGGGGTGCCGTCGAGCCGTTGAAGCTTCTGGGCCTTCGCCGGTGCGTTGTTCATGATGTCAAGAATGCCGCTCCAGGCTTGGGGTGGCATATGGCATTCCTGTGCTCTTCCTGTGCACGTTCTGTGGCAGCGGTCTCGAGACGTCATCGGGTGCCACAATCGGGTGACCGGAGAGGTGGGCACAGACCCCACGTTCTGTTATCGTTGTCGCGGTTGCAGTTATAGTTCCTCGCACGACGAAGACTTGCCCGCCATCGCGCGGGTTTCTTTTTTAGGCATCGGGCCCAGCCCGGGCCTGTTGGGGGTTCCAAACCGCAGCTGGAGGTCCACGACCTGTGGACCTCGCCGGTTGATCAGGAAAGAGTTATCCCCATGGCACAAGGCACCGTGAAGTGGTTCAACGCTGAGAAGGGCTTCGGCTTCATCGAGCAGGATGGTGGCGGTCCGGACGTGTTCGTCCACTACTCCGCCATCGAGTCCAACGGCTACCGCTCCCTCGACGAGGCCCAGCGCGTTCAGTTCGAGGTCACGCAGGGCCCGAAGGGCCCGCAGGCCGAGAAGGTCACCGCGATCTGAGATCGTGCACCTTCGCTGACGCGTTCAGCACCGACGAAGCCCCCGACCCGCGAGGTCGGGGGCTTCGTTGCGTCCGAGGGCGTCAGCGCGCCTTGGGGGAGGTCTGCTCCACGCCGACGCGGGCCTTGAGGGCGTCGAGCTCGCTCCAGAGCTGGGTCGGGAGATCGTCGCCGAACTTGTCGAACCACTCCTGGATCTGAGGGATCTCGGCCGCCCACTCAGCGTCGTCGACGGCTAGGGCCTTCTGGATGTCGGCGTCGGACAGGCCCAGTCCCTCGGTGTCGAGCGACTCAGGCGTCGGCACGTGCCCGATGGCGGTCTCGACGGCGGCGGCCTTGCCCTCGATGCGCTCGATGGCCCACTTCAGCACCCGCGAGTTCTCGCCGAAGCCCGGCCAGAGGTAGCCGCCGTCCTCGTCGCGACGGAACCAGTTGACGTAGAAGATCCGCGGCAGCCTGGCCGCGTCGGCGCCCTTGCCGAGGTTGAGCCAATGACCTAGGTAGTCGCCGGCGTTGTAGCCGATGAAGGGCAGCATCGCCATCGGGTCGCGGCGGACGACACCGACCTCCCCCGTGGCTGCGGCCGTCGTCTCCGACGACAGTGTCGCGCCCAAGAACGTGCCGTGGGTCCAGTCGCGGGCCTCCGTGACCAGCGGCACGGTCGTCTTGCGCCGCCCACCGAAGAAAATCGCCGAGATCGGCACCCCGTTGGGATTGTCGTACTCCGGCGCGAGGATCGGGCACTGCTCGATCGGCGTGCAGTAGCGCGAGTTCGGGTGCGCCGCAAGCTCGTTTGAGTCGGGGGTCCAGTCCTCGCCCTTCCAGGACGTCGCGTGGGCCGGGGTGTTCTCCAGGCCCTCCCACCAGATATCGCCGTCTTCGGTCAGCGCGACGTTGGTGAAGATCGAGTTGCCCTGGTCCATGGTGCGCATCGCGTTGGGATTGGTCTTCTCGTTGGTGCCGGGGGCCACCCCGAAGAAGCCGAACTCGGGGTTCACGGCATACAGGCGACCGTCCTCACCGAAGCGCATCCAGGCGATGTCGTCACCGAGGGTCTCGACCGTCCAGCCGGCGACGGTCGGGGCCAGCATGGCGAGATTGGTCTTGCCGCAGGCGCTGGGGAAGGCGGCCGCGATGTAGTAGACCTGCTGCTCGGGCGAGGTGAGCTTGAGGATGAGCATGTGCTCGGCGAGCCAGCCCTCGTCACGCGCGACGGCCGAGGCGATGCGCAGGGCGTAGCACTTCTTGCCCAGCAGTGCGTTGCCGCCGTAGCCCGACCCGTAGGACCAGATCATCCGCTCCTCGGGGAACTGGACGATGTACTTCGTGTCGTTGCACGGCCACGTGACGTCCGCCTGGCCGGGCTCGAGCGGGGCGCCGATGGAGTGCAGGGCCGGGACGAAGTCGGCGTCGATCTCCTCCATCCGGCGCAGGATGGTGTCGCCGCAGCGGCACATCACGCGCATCGAGACCACGACGTACTCGGAGTCGGTGATCTCGACGCCGAACATCGGGTGCTCGGCGTCGAGGTGGCCCATGACGAAGGGGATGACATACATCGTGCGGCCCTTCATGGACCCCGCGTAGAGCTCACGCATGACGCTCTTCATCTCGTCCGGGGCCATCCAGTTGTTCGTGGGGCCGGCATCCTCCTCCTTGACGGAGCAGATGAAGGTGCGGTCCTCCACGCGGGCGACATCGGTGGGGTCGGACGCCGCCCAGAACGAGTTGGGCCTCAGCTCGTCGTTGAGCCGGACGAAGGTGCCCGCGTCCACGAGCTTCGTCGTGAGCTGCGTCCACTCCTGCTCGGAGCCGGTGACCCACTGGACCTGGTCCGGGGTGGTCAGCCGGGCGATCTCGTCAACCCAGGCGGCGAGTCGTTTGTGAGTCGTGGTCATCTGCTGTGGCCATCCCTTTCACCCGGGCCGCCCCATTCGGGGGCAGGTCCCGCGATCTGCAGTGGTCGCGCGCCCGGCACGGAGAGCCCCTTGATCGACAGTCCGACACGCTGACGCTGTGATCACTTCAAGGTAGCCGGTGGCCAGTGGGCTGCACGCCAGATGCCGCGGGGGCCGCGGTGAGACCAGTCACAACTCACGGGTGGGGCCCCTGGCTTGTCGCTTTCTTGCAGAATCTTGCTGAGGATGGCTGAAAGCACGTATCCGAGCTCAAACCGATCGGGGTATGCCGCGTGCTCGCCGTCCGTGGGGAGCACGGAGAACCGATTTCGTGCAGGGACGAAGGAAACGGTAGTCTTTCCCGTCGTTGTCCCCTGCGCATTGGGTGACGACGGGACGTCGGCGCCCGTAGCTCAACGGATAGAGCATCTGACTACGGATCAGAAGGTTGGGGGTTCGAA
>NZ_JBKJPP010000036.1:0-21972 GCF_046595215.1 Lapillicoccus sp.
GCACCCGGAAGGAGCGTGCCGCCCAGGAAGGGCTGCCAGGCCGGGGTTCCTGGACGGCCCGAGCATCGTCTCGACCAGTGAGGAGCGCAATGGGACGTTGGTCGTAGTACCCCACGACACTCCCCGCCCCCACGTCACTCCCCGACCCCACGTGTTGCGGCTTGGGCCGCGCATGGGGTCGACAAGGGGCGGGATTCGCGGCGCCGGCCGCAACACGTGGGGGCCCGGGGTGGATCGGGCACGGTGGCGCAGCCGGACTCAGCCGAGGATCTCGTCCACGTAGCACCAGCGCCAGGCCTCGCCCGGTTCGAAGCTGCGCATCACCGGGTGCCCCTGCGTCCGGAAGTGTCTCTCCGCGTGCTCGCCGACCGAGGAGTCGCAGCAGCCGACGTTGCCGCACTGGAGGCAGAGCCGCAGGTTGACCCACGTCAGCCCTTCACGGAGACAGTCGACGCAGCCGTCGGGAGTCAGGGGCTCGACGCACGTGGGCACGTCGCGCAGGTGCTCGCAGTCCCCGCGCTGGGGCTCGGGGGTGAGGATCATCCGCTCCTGCAGCCGGGTGGTCCGCGCCTCGATGCCGGCCAGCATGGACTCCTCGAGGTCGAGCGTCTGCATCACCTCCTCGAGGACCGCGTGGTCGATGGTGCCGGTGTCCCGCAGCCGCAGTACCTCCTCGCGTTCGGCGACGAGCATCCGTCGACGCAGGCGACGGTAGATCTCGATGGGGCTCGGCTGGTCGTCCCGGGTCACGCCGAGCCGCTCCCAGGCGAGGTGGGTCCGGCGCTGGCCGACGACCCGCAGCTGCTCGAGGATGTCCGGTGGGGTGGCCTCGTCCGCCGAGCGTTCGAGCTCGGCGTTGCCCTCCGCGACTGCTCGCTGCAGGACGGTGGCGGTCTGGAGGGCGTCCTCACGCGGGTCCGGCCCGTGGACGTCGAGCCACCTCGCGAGCCACGGCAGGGTCAGGCCCTGGATGAGCAGGGTGCCGATGGTGACGACGAGCGCGACGAAGACGAGGGTGGCCAGGTGGGGGGTCGTGGCGGGCAGGAGGAACGCGGCCGCGAGGGTGACCACGCCGCGCATCCCCGCCCATGACAGCACGATGGCCCTGCGGAAATAGCCCCCCTCACGGCGTGCTCCCGGGGCGAGCGAGATGAGCGCCCCGAACGCGAGGACCCAGATCGGGCGCAGGATCATCACCGCAAGCAGGACGACCAGGGCCAGCCGGATCGACGGGACGAGGCCGTACTCCGACGCCGTGACGTCCCTGACGATCTTGTGGGCCTGGAGGCCGATGATGAGGAAGACGGCGTTCTCGAGGAGGTACTGGATCGTCGTCCAGTTGAGGCGTTCCGCGGTCCGCGACTGCGCTGACTGGATGACGGGAGCCTTGTGTCCCAAGAGGATCCCGCAGACGACCACGGCCAGGACGCCCGAGGACCTGATGACCTCCGCCGGCAGGTAGGCGAGCCACGGCGCGATGAAGGACAGCGCGGTGTCGGTCGTCGTGTGGTTGACCCGGCTGCGGATCTGGGCGAGGGCCCAGGCGACGGCCAGGCCGACCGCGATGCCGCCGAGCGAGGCCCGGAGGAAGTCGACGCCCACCTCCGCCATGCTGACGGTGCCGGCGATCCCCAGGATGGCCGCCCGCACGGTGACGAGCGCGGTGGCGTCGTTGAAGAGCGACTCGCCCTCGAGGATGGTGACGATCCGACGGGGCAGCCCGATCCGCCTCGCGACGGCCGTGGCTGCCACGGCGTCGGGCGGCGCGACGACCCCACCGAGAGCCAGGGCGGCCGCGAACGGCACGTCGAGCAGCGTCCACACGACGAGCGCGACGCCGAAGGCGGTGAAGACGACGAGGCCGACCGAGAGCAGCCCGATGACCCGCTTGTTGGCGCCGAGGTCGACGAGCGAGGTCCGGATCGACGCGGCATACAGCAGCGGCGGGAGGATCCCGAAGAGGATGAGCTCCGGGCCGACCTCCACCTCCGGGATCGCCGGGATGAACGACATCACCACCCCGACCGCGGTGAGCAGCAAGGGCGCCGACGCGCCGAAGCGACGGGACATCGCGGCGCCGAGGACCACCACGACGGCGATGGCCACGAGGGTCAGGGCTGCGGTCACCGGTCCATCCTCTCAGCCGGGTGCGCGCGGCGCGGTCAGAGCTCGCCGAGGACCGCCTCGCGCAGGGTGTCGAGCCCCACCCCGCCGATGTCGAGGGCGCGCCGGTGGAACGCCTTGAGGTCGAAGGCATCGCCCTCGCGCTGATTGACGTCGTCGCGCAGCTGCAGCCACAGCCGCTCACCGATCTTGTAGGACGGCGCCTGTCCGGGCCACCCGAGATAGCGGTCGAGCTCGAACCGCAGCCACGCCTCACCCTGGTTGGCGTGGGCCGTGAGGAACTGCCACGCCTTGTCGTAGGTCCAGTCCCCGCCGCCGACCTCGGCCGGGGCCTCGAAGCCGCAGTGGACGCCGATGTCGATGACGACGCGGGCCGCCCGCAGCGACTGCCCGTCCAGCCACCCCATCCGGTTGCCGGGGTCGTCCAGATAGCCGAGCTCGGCCATCAGCCGCTCGGCATACAGGGCCCAGCCCTCGCCGTGGCCGGAGGTCCAGGCCTCGAGGCGGCGCCACTTGTTGAGCAGCTCGGAGCGGAAGACGGTCTGGGCGACCTGGAGGTGATGGCCCGGGACCCCCTCGTGGTAGACGGTCGTCAGCTCCTTCCACGTCCCGAACTGGTCGATGCCCTTGGGCACGGACCACCACATCCGTCCCGGCCGGCGGAAGTCGTCGCTCGGGCCGGTGTAGTAGATGCCGCCGGTCTCGGTCGGGGCGATCAGGCACTCGATCCGGCGGACCGGCCCGGGGATGTCGAAGTGGACGTCCGCGAGGTCGGCGATGACCTCGTCCGCCTTGCCCTGCATCCAGGCCTTGAGGGCGTCCTTGCCCGCCAGCAGGTAGGCGGGGTCGGCGTCGAGGATCGCGATGGCCTCCTTGGTCGAGGCCCCCGGCCTGATCTGCCCCGCGACCTCACGCATCTGGGCGTCGATCGAGGCGACCTGCTCCTGACCCCAGCGGTAAGTTTCCTCGAGATCGACTGCGGCGCCGACGAAGTCGCGCGAGAGGAGGGCATAGCGCTGCCTCCCGCAGGCGTCGCTTCCGGGCGCGGCGTCCAGCAGCTCGGCTCGCAGGAAGGCTCCCAGGCTGCGGTATGCCGTGGCCGCCCCGTCGGTGGCCGCGGCCAGGGCGACCCGGACGTCGCCGTCGAGCGGGGCGTCGCCGGACGTCGCGCCGGCGACGAGGTTCGTGAAGTACCCGTCGGCGGCGGTGAGCTCCTCGCACTGCTCGATGCACGCCGCCACCTGGCGCCGCGGGGCGACGTTGCCTCTGGCCCGGGCGGCCAGGAGGGAGTCCTGGTACTGCTCCACGGCTGCCGGGATCTTGGTCATCCTGGTCGCGAACGTCGTCCACGCCGCCTCGCTGTCCTGCGGCATGAGGTCGAAGATGGCGCGGATGTCCTGTAGCGGTGAGGCGATGACATTGAGGGCCATCTCCTGCAGGCCTGCTGCGTGGATCTCCTCGGCGAGGCCGAGGCGCTCCTTCATGGCCGCGAGGGTGACCCGGTCGATGTCGTCGACGGGGCTCGCCGCACCAAGCGCGGACAGGGTGCGGCGCCGCACGTCGGAGGCGGCCTGCAGCCCGGCGGGGGAGAAGTCGTCGAGATCCTCGTCGTGGCCGGGGACGCCGTAGTTCGTCGCGGCGATCGGGCTGAGGGCCACCATGGCGTCGAAGTGGGCGTCCGCGATCCGGTCGACGTCGGTCTGCTCCCGGGTGGGCGCGCTCGCGCCACCGGTGCCTGAGCCGTCTGAGGTGCTCGAGGAGTCTGATGGGTCTGAGGTCACGCCGTCGAACGTAGCGCAGGCGGGTCCGGTCGGTCGCCCCGGTTTACCGGGCCCGGCTGGTGCTGCTCATGTTGAAGTCGGCGACGCGCACCGGCGGCATCGCGGTGCGGGTGAAGTCGTCGCCCCACTCGCGCGGGTAGCAGCGCTGCGTCTCGCCGACCTCGGTGATCCGCTGCAGGACGTCGAGCGGGGACTCGTTCCAGCGGAAGTTCGTCACCGCCCCCAGCACCTCGCCGTCCTCCACGAGATAGACGCCGTCGCGGGTGAGGCCCGTCAACAGCAGGCTCTGGGGGTCGACCAGCCGGATGTACCACATCGTCGACAGGAGCAGTCCGCGTCTCGTCGAGGCGACGAGGTCGTCGAGGCCGCCGCTCGCGTCAGGCGCCTCGACGACGAGGTTGTCGGAGGCGAGCCGCACCGGGGTGTGGTGGCCGGCGGCAGCCGACGTCGCGGCATACGCGCGGGTGCCCCCGAGCGAGACGAGCTCTCCGCCGCGGATCCAGTCCTGGCGTCCGAGCGGCAGTCCGTTGTCGAAGACCGAGGCGTCCGACGACGAGGCCGCGGTGATGGTGAACGGCGCGCACTGGATGCCTTCCCGACCCGGGTCGCTGTAGACGTCCAGCGGGAGGGTGGCCAGTCGCTCACCGATCCGGGCGCCACCACCTCTGCGGGAGTAGGCGGATCGTCCCTCGTCGGCAGCCTTGGCCCCGGCCAGCCAGGAGGCGTAGATGAGGAGGTCGGCCAGGCACGTCGGCGGCAGGATCGTCTCGTACCGGCCCGCTGGCAGGTCGATGGAGCGCTGGGCCCAGGCCAGCCGCTTGGTCAGCTCCACGTCGGCGGAGTGCACATCGGCCTCGGACGGGTCACGGAGGCTGAAACCGAGATAGCTCGAGGCGGACCAGTCGGCGTTCTTGGCGTTCATCTCGAGGCGCCCGGTCGGCTGGACGTGGCGCAGCCGCAACCCGGTCGACGACCCGAGATAGGTCGTGTCGACGACGTGCTCGGCGAATCCGAAGTGCCGGCGCCCGGATCCACCGGCGCGCATGACGTCGCCGAGGTCGTGGGCCAGGCCGTCGAAGGCGCCGATGCTCGTCGGCTCGGGCTCGAGCCCGTAGTCGGTTCCGGCGCCGGCCTGGTCCGGCCGGACGAGGGGAGCCGCGTCCGTGGCAGGTTCGCTGTCGCGGGCTGCGGACTCTGCCGCCTCGACGAGGGAGCGGACGTCGGCGAGGTGAGCGACCGTCCGACCGACGACGCCCGATGCGGCGCCGTCCCCCGCGGCAACCGTCGAGATGACCGTGACCGTGCGTGAGCCCATCTCCCCGTTGGTCGTCAGCGAGTTGCTGGCCCAGCGCAGGTTGGCCTCCGACCGGTCGGTGACGATGACGACGGTGCCGTCGGTCGTCGCCGCGGCGAGTGCGGCCTCGACGATCTCCTGGGGACTGGCGAGCTGCGGCATCAGTGCCCCGCCTCCTGCACGGTGTTGAGGATCCGCACGCCGCGGAAGAGGGCGGCCGGGGAGCCGTGGCTCGCGGGGGAGACCTGACCCGGCTGGGCCTTGCCACAGTTGAAGGTGCCGCCCCGGTAGACGGTCTCCGGGCCGCCGACGGCCTCCATGGAGCGCCAGAAGTCCGTCGTCGTCGCCTGGTAGGCCACGTCGCGCAGCTGTCCCGTCACCGCGCCCTGGTCGATCTTGAAGAAGCGCTGCCCGGTGAACTGGAAGTTGTAGCGCTGCATGTCGATCGACCACGAGTTGTCGCCGACGATGTAGATGCCGTCCTCGACACGGGAGACGAGATCCTCGACGCCGCCGCCGTCGGGGTCGGGCTGGAGGCTGACGTTGACCATCCGCTGGACGGGCACGTGGCGAGCGCTGTCGGCGTAGGCGGCGCCGTTGCTGCGACCGAGGTCCTTGAGCGCGGCCATCGCCCGGTCCGTCTGGTAACCCACGAGGACGCCGTCCCTGATGATGTCCCAGTGCTGCCCGGCCACGCCCTCGTCGTCCCAGCCGACGCTGGCCAGGCCCCAGTCGGTGTCCCGGTCCCCGGTGACGTTCATGACGGGGGAGCCGTACTGGAAGTGGCCGAGCTTGTCGTAGGTCGCGAACGACGTTCCGGCGTATGCCGCTTCGTACCCGAGGACCCGGTCGAGCTCGGTTGCATGGCCGATCGACTCGTGGATCGTCAGGAAGAGGTTGCTGCCGTCGATGACGAGGTCGTAGTCTCCCGCCCGCACGGACGGCGCCTTCACCTTGGCCGCGAGCAGCTCCGGCATCTGCGCGACCTCGTCGGCGAGCCCGGTCTCCTGGTCCAGCACGTACTCCCAGCCGGCGGCCGCCGGCGGCGTCAGGGTCCGCATCGACTCGAACGCGCCGGTGGCCGTGTCCACGGTGGTCGCCGAGAGCGACGGCTCGACCCGCACCCGGGTCTGGGTGGTCGTCGTGCCGAAGGAGTCGGCGTAGAAGACGTTCTCGCGGACCGCCTGCAGTGCTGCCGTGGTGAAGTCGACACCGTCGCCGGCCTTGAGGCGCTCGGTGAGCTCGAGGAGGGCCGCGACCTTGTCCTGGTCGCTGACGGTGAACGGGTCGATCTGGTAGCGCGACGACCAGACCCGGTCCGCATAGGTCGGCTCGGCGGCGAGGACGACACGCTCGGACGAGACCGGTCGGCTCACCCGGGCCACCGCGACGGCCCGCTCGGCGAGCCGCACCGCCTCGTCCGTCGTGAGGACCAGCCCGGCGGCGAAGCCCCACGACCCGTCGTGCACGACCCGCACCGAGACTCCGACGTCGTCGGAGGTCACCGCCGTCTCGGGGGCCAGGTCGCGCAGCGTGAGGTACTGGCTGCGGGTGGAGACGACGCGCAGCGCGGCATACTCCGCGCCGAGCTGTCGGGCCCGCCCGAGGGCCGCGTCGGCGAGCACCGCGAGCGGCAGGGCGAGGAACTCCTCGTTGACACCGGACATGCAGGCAACCTATCCCCTCGGACCGCCCCGGCGACGGGCTCCAGCGGGGACGAGCGACGGGACGGAGAGGGTGCCCGCGGACATCCTGGGCGTGCCGGCTCGGCCTGCTCCCGTCGCTGGTCCCGGGGACGGGTCAGCGGGGGAGGCCGGAGGCGCGCCAGGCGCCGACGCCGGGCCCGTATGCCGTGCGGTGCCGGCTCCCGGGCGACGCCCAGCTCGACGTCGCCACACCGTCCTCGACGGCGCCGTCGGCGCCCAGCCCCGCGAGGACGACGACGAGTGCGGCGAGCTCCGCGTCGGTCGGGCACCCCGAGACGACCCGGAGCGCCACCTCCCGCGCTGCGTCCGGCACCTCGGTCGCCGGGGCAACCGGGGTGCCGGACGCAGCGGGGGTGCCGGACGCAAGAGGGGGCGGTGAGGAGGCGCTCATAGCGGGATGTTCCCGTGCTTCTTCGGGGGCAGCGTCTCGCGCTTGGTCCGCAGCGCGCGCAGCGCGCGGGTGACGTTGATCCGGGTGTTGGACGGGGATATGACGGTGTCGACATAACCGCGCTCGGCCGCGACGTAGGGGTTGGCCAGCGTCTCCTCATACTCCCGGACGAAGTCCTGACGGGTCCTCTCGACGTCACGGCCAGCCGCCTCCGCCGCGGCGATCTCCTTGCGGAAGAGGATGTTGACCGCGCCCTGGGCCCCCATGACGGCGATCTGGGCGGTCGGCCACGCGAGGTTGATGTCGGCGCCGAGGTGCTTCGAGCCCATCACGTCGTAGGCGCCGCCGTAGGCCTTGCGGGTGATGACGGTGACGAGCGGCACGGTGGCCTCGGCATACGCGTAGATCAGCTTGGCCCCGCGGCGGATGATGCCGTCCCACTCCTGGTCGGTGCCGGGCAGGAAGCCGGGGACGTCGACGAAGGTCAGCACCGGGACGTTGAACGCGTCGCAGGTCCGCACGAAGCGGGCCGCCTTCTCGGACGCGCCGATGTCGAGGCACCCGGCGAACTGCAGGGGCTGGTTGGCCACGACCCCCACCGACATCCCGTCGACGCGGGCGAACCCGGTGAGGAGGTTCGGCGCGAACATGGGCTGCACCTCGAGGAACTCCTCGTCATCCACGATGTGGCGGATGACCTCGTGCATGTCGTATGGCTGGTTGGGCGAGTCGGGGATGCAGGTGTCGAGCCAGCGGTCCTCGTCGGTGACGGACAGATCACTGGGCTCGCCGTCCCCGTATGACGGCGGCTCCTCGAGGTTGTTCGACGGCAGGTAGGACAGCAGCGCCTTGACGTAGTCGATCGCGTCCTGCTCGTCGGTGCCCATGTAGTGCGCGACGCCCGACTTCGTGTTGTGGGTGCGGGCCCCGCCGAGCTCCTCCATCCCGACGTCCTCACCGGTGACGGTCTTGATGACGTCGGGGCCGGTGATGAACATGTGCGACGTCTGGTCGACCATGACCGTGAAGTCGGTGATCGCGGGGGAGTAGACCGCGCCACCCGCACACGGGCCCATGATGAGCGAGATCTGGGGGATGACCCCTGACGCGTGGACGTTGCGCCGGAAGATCTCGCCGTAGAGCCCGAGGCTGACCACGCCCTCCTGGATCCGCGCGCCCCCGGAGTCGTTGAGGCCGATGACCGGGCAGCCGATCTTCATCGCGAAGTCCATGACCTTGACGATCTTCTCGCCGAAGACCTGGCCGAGCGACCCGCCGAAGACGGTGAAGTCCTGGGCGAAGACGGCGACCTGCCGCCCGTCCACCTGCCCGTAGCCGGTGACGACGCCGTCGCCGTAGGGCCGGTTCTTCTCCTGCCCGAACGCGGTGCTCCGGTGCCGGGCGTACTCGTCCAGCTCGACGAAGGTGTCCTCGTCAAGGAGCATGGCGAGGCGCTCGCGGGCCGTCCTCTTGCCCCGCGCGTGCTGCGTCTCGATGGCCCGCTCGGACCCGGCATGGGCCACCTCGGCCAGGTGGCGCCGTAGGTCGGCGAGCTTCCCGGCCGTCGTCGACAGGTCCGGTCGTTCAGGGGGTGCGTCGACGTCAGACATGGCGCGAGCCTAGCGTTGGCCCCATGTCAGGAACCGGCCGGTCAGAGACTCTCCGTGCGGCGTTGGTCACGTCCGGCAGCCTGTGGGCGAGCGTCGAACACCACCTGTCGATCGGGTCGACGAACGCCCGTGCGGGGCAGCTCGCCGCCCCGTGGCAGGTCGTCGTCGCCGACCACCAGAGCTCCGGCCGGGGGCGGATGCACCGCACGTGGGAGGCCCCGCCCGGTGCCTGCGTCGCCGTCTCCGCGACGGTGGCGATGCCGGGCGACGGCGCCGGGTGGCTGCCGCTGCTCGCCGGCGTCGCCGTCCTCGAGGCGATCACGGCGACCACCGGGCTCGCCGGCCAGCTCAAGTGGCCCAACGACGTCCTGCTCGACGCCGACCAAAACCGGAAGGTCTGTGGCATCCTCTGCGAGGTCGCCGCGGATGGTGTCGTCGTCATCGGCGCCGGCATCAACCTCACCCAGACCCGCGCCGAGCTCCCCGTGCCCACCGCGACCTCGCTGCGCCTCGCCGGCGCCGAGGTCGAGGCCACCACGCTCGTCACGGCATACCTCACCCGCCTCGCCGAGCTGTATGCCGCGCTGGCGGCAGGGGGGCCGCGGGCGCGGGTGGTGCGCACGGCATACCGCCGCCGGTGCGCGACGATCGGGCAGGAGGTGAGCATCAGCCGTCCCGCGGGCCCGGCCGTGGCGGGCGAGGCGGTCGAGGTCGACGACGAGGGCAGGCTCGTCATCGAGACGGGCGGGGAGCGGCGTGCCTGGGCCGCGGGCGACGTCGTCCACGTGCGCCCACCGGCCACGCCCGGCCCCGACTTGGCATGATGCACCCATGAGCGACCCCGCGGAGCCGGCAGACAGCCGGGCCGGGCGACGCCGCCGCCCGTCCGAGGACCTGCCCGAGGACCTCGATGCCGAGGACATCTCCGCAGCCCTGCTGGGCCGCCCCCGCTCGCTGGCTCGCCGCGACGTCAGCCAGGGCGCGGAGGTCTCGTTGCTGAGCGCCCGCAAGTTCTGGCACGCCCTGGGCTTCCCGCTCGTGACCAACGACGACCCCCTGTTCACCGAGGCGGACCTCTACGCCCTGAGGACCGTCGCCGGCTTCGTGCGCGAGGGGATGATGGACGAGCAGACGGCGCTCGCGCTGACCCGGGCCTTCGCCAGGACCACCGACCGGCTCGCCGCCTGGCAGGTCCAGCTCGTCGCCGAGGCCCTGGTGCCGGAGGACCTGCGCGAGGAGCCGGGGCCGTTGACCGTCCCGGACGTCGCCACGGCCACTGCCACGGCGCGGGCCCTCGTCGACATGGCCGACGAGCTCGAGCCACTGCTCATCTACGCGTGGCGCCGCCACCTCACGGACGCGGTGTCGAGGATGCTCTCCGATGCCAAGCCCTCCACCGACGAGCAGCGCGTCTGGCGGCACATCGGCTTCGCGGACCTCGTCTCGTTCACGTCCCTGGTGCGCAGGCTGTCCGAGCGCGAGCTGGCCACGGTCGTCAAGCGGTTCGAGGTCCTCACCTCCGACATCGTCACCGCTCACGGTGGCCGCATCGTCAAGACCGTGGGTGACGAGATCCTCTTCTCCAACCGGGAGGCGGCACCGGCGGCTGCCACCGCGCTGGACCTCGTCGACGCGATGTCCGGCGACGACGTCCTGCCCGAGGTCCGGGTCGGCATGGCCGCCGGCCCGGTCCTGTCCCGACTGGGAGACGTCTTCGGCATCACGGTCAACCGCGCCTCCCGCCTCACGGCCATCGCCCACCCCGGCAACATCCTCGTCGACGGGCAGCTCGCGACCCTGCTCGGCAGCCTGTCCGGGTTCGACCTGACCCCGCTGCGCAGCCGGGCGCTGCGCGGGGTGGGGCAGGTCAAGCCCTACGTGCTCGCGCGATCCACCACGGGCACCCGACGCAACAGGAACGAGCAGCCATGACCAGCACGGACGCCCCCGGGCTCGTGCGGACCGAACGCCACGGCGAGGGCGGCCACGTCGTCGAGATCGTCCTGGACCGGCCCGACGCCCTGAACGCCGTCTCCACCGCGATGGCCGAGGCGATCGGCCGGGTCAGCGCCGCCGTCGCGGCGGACCCCGACGTGCGCTGCGTCGTCCTCACCTCGTCCCAGGCGAGGGCCTTCTGCGTCGGCGCTGATCTCAAGGAGCGCAACACGATGTCCGACGCCGAGCTGGTCCGGGCGCGCCCGGGCAACCGGGCGGCATATGGCGGCATCCTCGACCTGCCGGTGCCGGCCATCGCCGCCGTGGAGGGATTCGCCCTCGGCGGCGGCTTCGAGCTCGCGCTCTCCTGCGACCTCATCATTGCGGGCGAGGGGGCCGCGGTCGGCCTGCCCGAGGTGTCGGTGGGCGTCATCCCGGGCGGCGGGGGCACCCAGCTGCTCACCCGCCGGGTCGGCTGGTCGCGGGCCGCGTCGATGATCTTCACCGCCCGGCGCCTGACCGCGGCCCAGGCCCGGGACCTCGGCTGCGTCGACGAGGTGGTGGCGACGGGGTCGGCGCGGGCGCGTGCCCTCGAGCTGGCCTCGGCGATCGCCGCGAACTCACCGGTGGGGCTGCGCCAGGCCAAGCGTGCCATGCGTCTGGGGTCCGACCTGGACCTCACCGCCGGCCTCGAGATCGAGGACAACTGCTGGCGCCAGACCGCGTTCAGCGGGGACCGGGCCGAGGGCGTGGCCGCCTTTGCCGAGAAACGACCCCCTCGCTGGCCCGGTCGCTGAGGTCACCAGCACGCCTCGACATGTCCCTTGGCGCACGAACCGGGACATGTCACCTACGATCACCCCATGACCCGAGTGCTGCTGGCTGAGGACGACCCGGCGATCTCCGAGCCCCTGGCGCGCGCGCTGCGCCGGGAGGGCTACGACGTCGACGTCCGCGCCGACGGACGGGCGGCCCTCGAGGGGGCCCGCGAGAACCCCGACCTGATGGTGCTCGACCTGGGCCTGCCGCACGTCGACGGCCTCGAGGTCTGCCGCCGGATCCGCGCCGACGGCAAGACCGTGCCGGTGCTGATCCTCACCGCCCGCGCCGACGAGGTGGACACCGTCGTGGGTCTCGATGCGGGCGCCGACGACTACGTCACCAAGCCGTTCCGCCTCGCCGAGCTGCTGGCCCGGGTGCGGGCGCTGCTGCGGCGCAACCCCACCGACGTCGTCCCGAGCACTGACCTGCTGCGCATCGACCCCGAGGGGCGCCGGGCGTGGTTCAAGGAGGAGGAGCTGCACCTGACCGCCAAGGAGTTCGACCTGCTGCGGGTGCTCGTGCGCGAGCAGGGCAAGGTCGTCTCCAGGGAGCAGCTCATGCGCGAGATCTGGGAGACGGCGTGGTTCGGGTCCACCAAGACGCTCGACATGCATATCAGCGTGCTCCGCAAGAAACTGGGTGACGACGCCGCCCAGCCGAGCTACATCTCCACCGTGCGCGGCGTGGGGTTCCGGTTCGAGCGTCCCGACCAGGACTGAGCCGGGTGCGCCGACAGCTCGTCCGCTCCACGTTCCTTGCCGTGCTCGTCGCGGTCCTCGTCACCGGGGCGCCCGCTGCCCTCTTCGGGACCTGGCTCGTCTCCCAACGGCCGGACCTGCTCGACGCCTGGATGGCCCAAGCTCCCAGCACCCGCGGGCTGGAGGTGTTCCTGGGCGTCTCGCTCCTGGCAGCCGCCGTGATCTCCATCACGGTCCTCGTCGCCGCCCGACAGTCGAGGCGACTCGCCGACCCGATGATCCAGCTCGCCGAGGCGGCCGAACGGCTCGGGGCGGGCCAGTCGCGCCTCGAGCCGATGCGGTCCGGCATCCCCGAGGTTGACCGTGTCTCGAACGTGCTGTCCCGCAGCGCCCAGCAGGTCACCAAGACGCTTGCCGCCGAGCGCGACTTCGCGTCGGACGCGTCCCACCAGCTGCGCACCCCGCTCACGGCGCTGCTCATGCGGCTCGAGGAGATCTCCGACACGGACGACCCCGAGGTCGTCAAGGAGGAGGCGGGCATCGCGATCGACCAGGTCGAACGGCTGACCCGGGTCGTCGACGACCTCCTCATGCGCAGCCGGCGCAGCAACGACGCCCCCCGGCCCGAGGTGTCTCTCGACTCGGTGATCGCCGCACTCCAGCGGGAGTGGCAACCGGCGTTCGAGGAGGCCCGACGCAGCGTCCACGTCCACGGCGAGCGTGGCCTCGTCGTCAAGGCCACCCCGGTCGCGCTCAGCCAGGTGCTCAGCACCCTCTTCGAGAACTCCCTGGTCCACGGCCGCGGCACCGTCGAGGTGCAGGCCCGCCGCAGCGGGCCGTCGGTCGTCGTCGAGGTCAGCGACCAGGGCGAGGGCGTCCCGTCCAACCTCGCCCCGCACATCTTCGAACGGTCCGTCAGCAGCGGTCAGGGCACGTCCACAGGACTCGGGCTCGCCCTCGCGCGTGACCTCGCCGAGTCCAACGGCGGCCGGCTCGACCTGATCTCGGCCCAGCCGGCCCGGTTCGCGTTGTTCCTCTCGGAGGCCGACCAGCACTAGCTGCGCACCAGCCGTCCCCGGCAGCGGCGCTACCGGCGCAGCCCGTCCGCGGGATCGTTGACGATGTCGACCTCGTCCGAGATCTCGCCGGCGAAGACGAACTGGCGGTAGGCGTAGAAGCGCAGCAGCGTGCCGACGGCGATCCCGATGAACTTGTTGACGTTGAGGGCGAGGTGGGAGTCCATGCCGAGCACGTAGATCGTGAAGGCGAGGTAGGCCGCGGAGATCCCCAGCGCCACCCCGTTGACGAGGAAGAACAACAGGGCCTCGTGGTGGACCGGCCGGTTGCGTCGGTGCCGGAACGTCCAGACCCGGTTGCCGACCCACGCGAACAGCGTCGCCACGACGCTCGAGATGATCGTCGCGGTCGTCGGCTTGTTCTGCATCCCGTTGAGGTAGAGCAGGTTGAACCCGCCCTGGTCGATGACGAAGCTCAACGCCCCGATGACGCCGAACTTCGCCGCCTCACGCCAGAAGACACCGACCGCGCCGCGGAGGCGGTCCGTCAGTGCGGTGGGGTGCTCGTCGCTCACCCGCAGACTCTAGTGCGCTCGCCCGTATGCCGTGCCCCGCCCCGGCCGCACTACGCTCGGCCCCGTGACGCAACCTCGACGTGCCCCCGGCGGCTTCCCCGTGGTGGGTGTCATCGGCGGTGGTCAGCTGGCCCGGATGATGCAGTCCCCGGCCATCGCGCTCGGCATCCAGCTCAGCGTGCTGGCCGAGGCCGCCGACGCGTCGGCCGCTCTCGTCGTGCCCTCCTCGCCGGTCGGTGAGCACACCGACCTCGAGTCGGTGCGGGCCTTCGCCGCCGCGTGCGACGTCGTCACCTTCGACCACGAGCACGTGCCGCAGGATGTCCTGCAGGCTCTCGAGGCCGATGGTGTCGTCCTCCACCCCCGTCCGGGCGCCCTGCGGTTCGCCCAGGACAAGCTGGCGATGCGCGAGCGCCTCACGGCCCTCGGCATCAGCTGCCCCCGGTGGGCGCGCGCCACGACGGTCTCGGACGTCACCGCCTTCGGGGACGCGACCGGCTGGCCGGTCGTCGCGAAGGCGCCACGAGGTGGCTACGACGGCAAGGGTGTCCGCGTGATCGGGTCCGCCGACGAGGTGGCCGACTGGCTCGCCGAGGTGGGTTCGGACGGGCCGCTCGGCGACGGGATGCTCCTCGAGGAGCGGGTCGACTTCGTCCGCGAGCTCGCCGTCCTCGTCGCGCGCAGTCCCTCGGGCCAGGCCGCGGCCTGGCCGGTCGTCCAGACGGTGCAGACCGACAGCATCTGCACGCAGGTCCTTGCCCCGGCCCCCGGACTCGACCCGCACCTCGCCGCCGTCGTCACCGCCGCGGGTCTGCGCATCGCCGGCGAGCTCGACGTCACGGGGGTCCTGGCCGTCGAGATGTTCGAGGTGCGCACCGGGGCCGGCGACCCGGCATACGTCGTCAACGAACTGGCGATGCGGCCGCACAACAGCGGCCACTGGTCGATCGACGGGGCCGTGACCGGGCAGTTCGAGCAGCACCTGCGCGCGGTCCTCGACCTCCCGCTCGGTGACCCCGGCGCACGGGCGCCGTGGACCGTCATGGGCAACGTGCTCGGCGGGGACCACCCCGAGCTCTACCGTGCCTACCTCCACGTCATGGCGCGCGACCCCGGCGCCAAGGTCCACATGTATGGCAAGGGCGTGCGACCGGGTCGCAAGATCGGTCACGTCACCGTCTGCGGCGCCTCGCTCGAGGACGTCAGGGCGCGCGCGACGCACGCCGCCGACTACCTCCAGGGAGTCATTGATGAGTGAGCAGTCCCCAGCCGGCACCGCGGTCGTCGTGGGGATCGTGATGGGCAGCGACAGCGACTGGCCCGTCATGCAACAGGCGGGGACAGCGTTGCGCGAGATGGGGATCGGCTTCGAGGTCGATGTCGTCTCGGCCCACCGGATGCCCGACGAGATGATCGCCTACGGCCGTGAGGCCGCCGGGCGCGGCCTGCGCGTCATCATCGCCGGGGCCGGCGGCGCGGCCCACTTGCCGGGCATGCTCGCGTCCGTCACGCCGCTGCCGGTCATCGGCGTGCCGGTGCCGCTGGCCCACCTCGACGGGATGGACTCGTTGCTGTCGATCGTGCAGATGCCTGCGGGTGTCCCGGTGGCCACGGTGTCGATCGGGGGAGCGCGCAACGCGGGGCTGCTCGCCGCCCGCATCCTCGGGAGTGGTGTGGGCGCCGAGGCGGGACGGATCCGGAGCGCGATGGTGGCCTTCCAGGCCGACCTGCGCGACCAGGCCCGGGCCAAGGGAACCGCGCTGCGCGAGCAGGCCTCCGAGGGCTGACCCGGCGGGCCTCGGGGGCTGACCCGGCGGGGCGTCAGCCGGTCACGGCGCCCGCGCCGTCTCCGGGGGTGAGCCGTGGGTACTCGATCCTGGGGCAGGTGTCCATGACGACGGAAAGCCCCGACGCGCGGGCCCGGTCCGCGGCGGCCTCGTCGACCACGCCGAGCTGCAGCCACACGGCGGCGATGCCGAGGCGGTCCTGCTGCGCGATCGCCTCGTCGACGACCGCGCCCACCCTGCCGGAGTTGACGAAGCAGTCGACGACGTCGACGTGGGTGCCTTCGGGGATGTCGGCGAGCCGGGCATACCCCTGCTGTCCGTCGACGGTCTCGGCGCGCGGGTGGACCGGGATGATCCGCATGTCGAGCTCATGCCCCAACCACCGGGCGATGCCGTGGGCGGTGCGCCCGGGGTTGTCCGCGAGGCCGACGACGGCCCAGGTGCCGGGCGTCGTCAGGAGGTCGCGGATGACGTCGGGGTTGTTGGCGTGGCTGGTCATGACCTCATCCTCACACGCTCCCACCCTGACCAGCCGGGACGCGGGATCTAGCGGGCGATGGCATGATGCCAGAGGCAGTCCCACGACATCGCGCAACGACCACGGAGGTCCGCATGAGGTTCGGCATGTTTGTCCCGCAAGGCTGGCGTTTCGACCTCGTGGGCATCGACCCGGCCCAGCACTGGGGCACCATGCTCGGTCTGGCCAAGCGGCTCGACGCCCTCGAGGACTGGGAGTCGCTCTGGGTCTATGACCACTTCCACACCGTGCCCGTCCCCTCCCAGGAGGCGACGCACGAGGCCTGGACGCTGATGGCGGCCTATGCCGCGGCGACGTCGCGGGTGCGGCTGGGCCAGATGTGCACGTGCATGTCCTACCGCAACCCCGCCTACCTCGCCAAGGTCGCTGCCACCATCGACGTCATCTCCGGCGGCCGGGTCGAGATGGGCATCGGCGGCGGGTGGTACGAGCACGAGTGGCGCGCCTACGGATACGGCTTCCCGAGTGCGGGGGAGCGGCTCGGCCGGCTGCGTGACGGCGTCGAGATCTTCCGGCAGATGTGGACCAAGGGCGAGGCGACCCATGCCGGGAAGCACTACACCGTCGACGGCGCCATCTGCCAGCCGCGTCCGCTCCAGGGCACGTCGCTGCCCGGGTCGGCCGAGAACGGCATCCCGATGTGGATCGCCGGGGGCGGCGAGAAGGTGACGCTGAAGATCGCGGCCCAGTACGCCGACTACACGAACTTCGACGGCAGCCCCGAGGGGTTCGCGGCCAAGAGCGCTATCCTCGCCGGCCACTGCAAGGACGTCGGCCGCGACCTCGGTGCCATCACCCGCAGCGCCAACTACAACGTCGTCATCGGAACGACCGAGAAGGAGGTCGCCGACCGGCTCGCGTGGACGGAGGACCACTACCGCAAGGCCGGCGTGGCGGAAGACGTCCTGCAGGACCAGGTCAAGAGCATGAGGAGCCAGCCGGCGGTCGGGACCCCGGAGCAGATCGTCGAGCGCCTCTCCACCCTGGAGAAGGCCGGGATGACCTACGCCATCACCTACTTCACCGAGGCGGCCTACGACACGTCCGGCATCGAGCTCTTCGAGACCGAGGTCATCCCCGCCCTCCGCGACGCGAAGGCCTGAGCATGGGGTGGAGCACGACCGACATCCCGGACCAGACCGGGCGCGTCGTCGTCATCACCGGAGCCAACTCGGGGATCGGGTTGGAGGCGGCCAAGGCGTTGTCCCGCAAGGGCGCTCGCGTCGTCATGGCCTGCCGTAACCTGGCGAAGGCTGAGGCTGCCCGGGCCGAGGTGGGCGGCACGGCCGAGGTGCGCGAGCTCGATGTCTCGGATCTGTCGTCGGTGCGAGCCTTCGCCGGCGGCCTCGACGGGCGGATCGACGTCCTGATCAACAACGCCGGCATCATGGCGGTCCCGCAGGCGCGCACCACGGACGGCTTCGAGTCGCAGTTGGGCACGAACTTCCTCGGCCACTTCGCCCTCACCGGTCTGCTCCTGCCCCGGGTGAGCGACCGGGTCGTGACCCTCTCGTCGATGGCGCACCGCTTCGGGCGGGTCAACCTGGCCGACCCCAACTTCGAGCACCGGCGCTACCAGCCCTGGGTGGCCTACGGACAGAGCAAGCTCGCTGACCTGATGTTCGCCTTCAATCTGCAGCGCAGGCTGCTCCTCGCCGGCTCGACCGTCCGCTCGGTCGCTGCGCACCCGGGCTACGCCACGACGAACCTCCAGGCCCACCTCGGTGGCGCCTGGGCCCAGAAGGCTCAGGACCTGCTGGCGAGGGTCAGTCCCTTCGTCCAGAGCGCCGCCGACGGCGCCCTCCCGTCCCTGTATGCCGCGACGGCGCCTGACGTGCCCGGCGGCAGCTACGTCGGTCCGTCCGGCCTCGGCGAGACGACCGGCCCACCCGTCCTGGTCGGCTCGTCGAGGGCCTCCCGCGACGTCGCGGTCCAGCGCGGCCTATGGGACCTCGCGACCCGGTTGACGGGCGTGGATTTCGCGCTGCCCGCCCACCCCTGAGCTCCCCTCAGGCCGCGGTACGCCGGTGATGCGGGACACACAGCAGGCGGTGGGCACCCGGCATACCCGGGAGTAGCCTTCAGGCGTGAGCACCGGCAACCCCTCCTTCGACCTGTTCAGGATCAACGAGGACCACGAGGCCCTCCGCGGGGCGGTCCGCGCCGTCGCCGACAACAAGATCGCCCCGTATGCCGCGCAGGTCGACGAGGAGAGTCGCTACCCGCAGGAGGCCCACGACGCCCTGGTCGCCTCCGACTTCTTCGCGCCGCACGTGCCTGAGGAGTACGACGGGGTGGGGGCCGACGCGTTGGCGACCTGCATCGTCATCGAGGAGATCGCCCGGGTCTGTGCGTCCAGCTCGCTCATCCCCGCCGTGAACAAGCTCGGCTCGATGCCCGTCATCCTGGGCGGCTCCGCGGAGCTCAAGGCGAAGTACCTCCCGCCGCTGGCCCGCGGCGAGGCCGGCTTCTCCTACGGACTGTCCGAGCGCGAGGCCGGCTCCGACACCGCCTCGATGAGGACCCGTGCCACGCGCGACGGTGACGACTGGGTCATCAACGGCCAGAAGTCGTGGATCACGGGAGCCGGCATCTCAGAGTTCTACACGGTGCTCGCCGTGACCGACCCCGACGGCCAACGGGGCTCCAACGTCTCGGCGTTCGTTGTCGAGACGTCGGACGAGGGCTTCAGCTTCGGCGAGAAGGAACGCAAGCTCGGGATCAAGGGGAGCCCGACCCGGGAGCTGCACCTCGACCACGTCCGGATCCCCGGCGACCGGATCATCGGCGAGCCCGGCGAAGGACTCAAGATCGCGCTGCGCACCCTCGACCACACCCGCGTCACCATCGGCGCGCAGGCGGTCGGGATCGCCCAGGGTGCGCTGGACTTCGCGGTGGCCTACGTCAAGGAGCGCAAGCAGTTCGGCAGAGCCGTCGCCGAGTTCCAGGGCCTACAGTTCATGCTCGCCGACATGGCGATGAACCTCGAGGCCGCCCGGCAGATGGTCTATGTCGCGGCCGCGAAGTCCGAGCGCGGTGATGCCGACCTCGCGTTCTTCGGTGCCGCGGCCAAGTGCTTCGCCTCCGACATGGCGATGCGCGTGACGACCGACGCGGTCCAGCTGCTCGGGGGGGCGGGCTACGTCAGGGACTTCCCGGTCGAGCGGATGATGCGCGACGCGAAGATCACCCAGATCTACGAGGGCACCAACCAGATCCAGCGGGTCGTGATGGCCCGGCAGATCCTTGCCCGGTGAGCCGGAGGGCACGATGGTGCCTGGGTCGGCCGGTCGCGCTCCTGGCTGCTAGCCGGTCGGGCTCGTCCCGGCCGGGGGCACGGACAGCGGCTCGTCGTTCTTGAGCATGGCGAACAGGGCCTGGGCGCGTGCGGTGTTCCACTTCACGGCGACGCCGGCGTTGGGGGTCTGGAAGCTGGGGTTCTCGATCGGCACGACCAGCGACAGCGTGTCGCCACCGTCGACGCCGCGCAGGGTCTGCAGCACGCGAACCGCGTCCGTGAGCGAGGTGCCGTCGCCCACGATCAGTCCCTTCGCCGACGCGTCGGCGAAGGACTTGAACTGCCAGGGCACGAGGACCGTCGAGGGAGTGGCAGCCTGCTTCATCACGGCGCCGAGGAACTGGCGCTGTCGCTCGGCCCGACCGATGTCCCCGCGCGGGTCGGACTTGCGAGCGCGGACGTAGCCGAGCGAGGTCGCCCCGTCGAGCGTCTGGCAGCCCTTGGCGAGGTTGATGTTGGCGTCCTTGTCCTTCATGTCGAAGGGCACGCACACGGTGACCCCGCCGAGGCTGTCGACGACCGAGGCGAAGCCGCTGAACCCGATCTCGATGTAGCCGTCGAGGTGGATGCCGGTGGCCTGCTCGACGGTGTTCGTCAGGAGCTTGGCCCCACCCAACGCGAAGGCCGCGTTGATCTTGTTGCTGCCGTGCCCGGCGATCGGCACGTAGGAGTCCCGGGGGATCGAGATGAGGGCGGGCTTGCCACCGCTCTCCGACACGTGGACGAGGATGATCGAGTCGGTGCGCTTGCCGATGTCCCCGCCGCTGGCGTTGAGCGTCTGCTGCTGCTCGGGCGTCAGGCCCTCCCGGCTGTCCGAGCCGACGAGCAGGTAGTTGCGACCTGTGGTGTCGGCCGGCCGGTCCGCAGGGGCGTTGTCGACGCGGCTGACGCTGTTCCAGGCGTTGAACGGCACCCACACCATGAACGCCACCCACGCCATGACGAGCAGGACCACGACGAGGATCACCCGGCGTGCACGTCTGCGCCCGGACCGTCGTGGCTTGGCCGGCCCCTCCTCACGCTCCGCCCTGGGCGCCTGCTGTCGGCTGGGACCCGGCCCGCCGGCATACGGGCGCGCTGGTCCGGGACGCGTCGCTCGCCGCGGCCGACGCCTGGTGTCGACGACGTAGGCATCGCCGTCGGGGCCCGCGTGGTCGTCCCACCCGTCGTCGGGGCCCGAGCCGCCCGAGCCGGGGCGCTGGGGGATCGGCCGTGCCTCGTCGGGACCAGGGTCACGACTGCTCACGAATGACTACTTTCCTCGACTGCGCTGACCCCGACATGGTGCCATGCCGCCCTGTGCGGACGGGCCTCCTCGCACCGTGTCGCGGCATGGAGGAGCTCATCGGACGTCGAGTGGCGGGCCTGTGGCCTGCGGTGTCTCAGCGACGTGTCGGTGAACTTGTCTCACATCCAGGCGGATTCCTCGGAGCCTGCCTCAGGTTGCCAACGAGGGCAGGTGCACCGACGAGGGTGGCTCCAACCCTGAGGGTCACCGGGCGGGGAACGTGTTGCCGACGACTCCGCGTCCTTGTTCGGGCATCCTCCTTGTCATGGGCCATCCGGGATGCCCAGGTCGCTGGGATGCCGGCGAGCTGCCTGGGGCACGCACAAGACGATCGTCGCGATCGCACACCCCATCCTGCCCGCCGTCTGGTACGGCCTCACCGATGACGTCGCCAACCTTGATGGCTCTGCCGGGATCAGATCCGATTCACGTCAGCACCGCGACGTCGTGCAGGCGTGCTGCCGCGGCGAGGGCGCCGTCGAACGTGGCTATTGAGGCGTGGTTGCGGATCGCGACGTCCAGCACGCAGCAATCTGGGAGCTTGAGCCCACTCACAGCCCGCAGCTCAGCCAAGCGCAACGGCTCGTCGGCGTCGTGTGACGCCACATCGATGCCAGCCGCCCGCACGTCAGCGCGCATCGATGCTCCTCGGCCGACTCGTACGGCGCCTACCAACACCTCTGCGAGTGTCACCGTGTGGACCAGCATCGATCCGGGTGAGGCACTGAGCAGGATTCTCGTGGCAACCTCGTGATGGGCGTCGCCCGGATGCAGGTGGGCGATGAGAACGCTGGCGTCCAGGGCGATCATTTCGGCCAGTCCTCGCGGAGCGCCGCGAGATAGCCGGGTCCGAAGGCATCGGCGTATCTGCCACTGCTGGCCATCACGGCCGCGCGATGTGCCTCAGCGTCGCGCTGCTCCTGGTGATCCAGCGCGACGCTGGCGACATCCACGAGTCGCAGCAGCAGCTTTGAGCGCGGCTCCCCGGGCCACCGCTTCGCGGCACGGTCCAGCGCCTTGGCGACCTCTGGGGTCTCGGTGACCTGGTGGCGAGGGCGGGCGGTAGGCATGACTAGAGTGTGGCACCAATCGTCGAGGTGATACACCGG
>NZ_JBKJPP010000160.1:0-7682 GCF_046595215.1 Lapillicoccus sp.
GGTCAACCGTCCGTCAGCAACATGTTGTCGATGGTGGCCGTCGCCGACGACCCGGCGGCGCCGCTCCATACGATCCCCAGGGCGCCCTTGACGGCGAGCTCGCTGAGCCCGGTCCAGGTCGCCGATGCGGCCGGGGGTCGCGGGTCGGTCGTGGCCCAGATCCGCACCTCGAGGCTCGCTGCGGCGAGGACGAACTCGAACCGGTATGCCGTGTTGGCCGCGATGACCGGGACGGTGTAGCTCGCGCCCATGGAGACGTCGGCCCGCCCGCTCCTGCGCCGCGACACCGAGAGGGACCGTCCCGGAAGGGAGAGCTCCGCGAGGTAGAGGTCTGCCGAGTCGATGGTGGCGTCGGCGGTCTGGGCCCTCAGGGCGACCCTGAGCGAGGCCCCGGCCGTCACGGTGGAGAACGCTACGTCGAAGTCGACGTGCGTGTTCAACGTCGCTGCGGTGCGGGGGACGACCACCACCCGCCCGGCGCCGGCGTTGCTGCCGGACAGGCCCAGGCGGAGGGTGTTGGACTGGATCGCGCTGCTGCCCCCGTTGGCGCCGGCGGTGAAGAACGTCGTGCGGTCCAGCGTGAGGCTGTCGCTCCTCATGAAGGAGTCGCTGTAGGGCAGCGGCTGGGGGCTCGCCCTCATCACCGCCGAGTGGGCCACCAGGTCGGTGTAGCCGGCGCCCTGCTCGGAGTTCTCGGCCGGGACATACATCTCGTAGCGGTCGCGGTGTTCGCCGGCAGCCGGGACGAGCAGTGCCCAGGGCAGGGCTGCGGAGACGTGGATGGTGTTCTCGATGGTGCTGATGAAGTCTGCGCGGGCAGGGGTCGTCGGCGGGGCCGGAGAGCCGTTGTTCGAGGCGTTGGTCCAGTCGTACTCCCCGACCATGTAGACCTTGCCGGCGGCGGCCGCGGCGGCGGCATCGTCCCTGACCCACGCCGAGTCCATCCGCTGCGCGTCGTAGAAGTGTCCGCTGACGAAGTCGATGTTGGGGTCGGTCAGGGCGACGTTGGCCGCGGTGACGTGCAGACCGGACGCCCCGGACCCGTCCCCGATCAGGGCGTTCGGGGCGAGCGACCGCAGGTGGGCGGCAATCTGCACCGTCCACGCCCGGGGCGCGTCCCACAGCTCGTTGCCGGTCTCCCAGAAGGCGATCGTCGGGTCGGCGCCCCACCGGACGCCGGTGACGCTGTTGACCCGGTTGAGTAGGCCTGTCAGATAGGCCTTGTGCGCGTTGATCACGCTCTGGTTGACGTAGAAGTCGCCGATGGTGGCGTTCGAGCCGAGGACCATCCTGGCCAGGGTCAGGGCGCCGCCGTGGTAGTAGTCCCATCGGTCCGTGGTGGGCACCCACAGGTAGACCCCCTTCGCTGCGGCGGCGGCGACGACCATGTCCGCCTGCCGGAACGCCGCCTCGTCGAAGCTGCCGATGCCCGGCATGATGGTGCGCGGAGTCGACGTCCGCTGGGAGTTGCCGACGGAGATGCCGAGGGTGTGGACCCTGGCGAGGTTGCCGCCGGAGCCGAGCAACGCGTCGAAGGCGGTGTCGACGACCCCTCGCGTCGGCCAGGTCGCGGCCCCGGTGGAGTCCCTGACGTTGTCGTTCAGCCCGAGCCAGTAGAGGTTGTGCCCAGCGAACCGCCTCCGGGCACCGTTGACCTGCAGCTCATTACCGACGCGGGTGATGCGTGGCGGGAGCCGTCCGCGCACGGAGGCGGTCGGCACCGGGAGGAACGCAGGGGGGCGCCGGGTGCCGGCTCGAAGCAGGGTGGACAGGGCTGACACGGGGATCTCCTGCTGGCCGGGACGAGGGGGAGGGCGGTTGACTCTCAAGACGAGAACTGCGTGACCTATTTATCCTTAATCATACACTTTGTCCGTTCACCGTGCCCGGAAGTCGACATTCTCATCCGGAGCAGCTCGTCGGCGCCGTCGAGCGGGTCTCAGGCCCGACGGAAGGAGTCAACCCGGGTCGCTTAGGCTTCAAGAATCCGACCTCCGCGAAGAGATGGTGATGGCTGTGGCGGGAGACAAGGCATCAGCCCTGGAGCCGGTGCGCGAGCTGGGCCGGTTCCTGCGCGCGTCCCTGCTGCAGCCGGTGCCGCGCGACCACCGACAGAGCGACGCGGCCTTCCACCGGCGCCGGGTCGTCGCCGCGGTGACGATCGTCCTCGGCGCCGTGCTGCTCGGGCTGTCGCTCAACATCCCCCCGGGAGACAACCGCTTCTATCTGGCCACCTTTGCGCTGGCGGCCGTCTGGACCGTCGGGGCCTTCGCGTCCGGTCCCCTCTACCTCGGTCGGGCCAACACGCGCAGCGGCGAGCGCTTCGCCAGGCCGGTGCTCCAGCCCCTCCTCCTGGGCGTCGCCGCCGTCGGGGTGTTCACCCTCGGCGCGGTCATCGTGGCGCACATCCCGTTCCTGAGGGACAGCATCAACGCGGTCCTCGACCATGCCCGGTTCGGCTCTCTGGCCGTGGTTGCCGTCATCACCCTCGTCAACGGCATCGCCGAGGAGCTGTTCTTCCGCGGGGCGCTCTTCGCGGCCATCGGGGTGAAGTACCCGGTCGTCCTCTCCACCGGGATCTACGCCCTCACGACCGTCGCCGGGGGCAACATCATGCTCGTCTTCGCCGCCCTCGTCCTCGGCCTTCTCGTCGGGTTGCAGCGTCGCGTGACCGGCGGGGTGCTGGCACCGATGCTCACCCACTGCACCTGGTCGTTGGGCATGCTCCTGGTCCTGCCGACCCTCCTCGAACGGCTGGGCTGACACAGCGGCAGGCCACGGCATACCTCCGCCGTATGCCGTGGGGAGCCTTAGCCCATGGCGCGGACGACGATCTCCGGGGCGGACCTCAGGCTCTGTCCGACGACGCAGTAGCGCTCGGTCAGTGTCGCGAGCTTCGCGAGTGTGGCCTCGTCGGCGTCCGTCTCCAGCTCGATCGTGACCGTGATCGGACCGACGCCGACGGGGGCCTCACGGTCGATGCCGAGGGTCCCGCGCGCGTCGAAGCTGCTCAGCGCGTGGATCCGGGCCGAGGCCACCGGGACGCCCATGGCCGTCGCGACGCTGCGACAGGTGACCCCGGCGCACGCGATCAGGGCCTCCAGCAGCATGTCGCCCGAGCACGCGTCCGTGCCGTCACCCCCGGTGGCGGCGTGGAGCCCTGCGCGGACCGGGCCGGCCCAGCTGCCCACGGTGGTCGTGATCCCGGCCTCGTCGAACGTCCCGTCCGCCTGAAGGGGGGTGCTGGCGGACGTCGGGTCGTCGCGATAGCGCTGCTTGAGGGGGGCCTGGAGGGAGCGCAGGTCAGCGGATGTCGTCATCGGTTCACGCTACCCCCGCCGCCCTCGCATAGTCCGATCGAGCCATCTTTGGTCAAGGGCTGGTCAAGGCCGGGGGGACTAGCGGGAAAAGCGGACTCGGGCCGGTTAGCGTCTCCCTCATGAACGTGGACCTGGGACTGGGTGAGCTCCTCGACGAGGCGCTGCGCGAGGAGATCGAACTCATCGGCGAGCTGGTCATCGCGGCCGCCGCCTGCCCCGGTCGGATGGGGCACGCCGAGCTCGACCTGGTCCTCGGGGTCTGCCGCTGACGGCAGGCTGACGCCATACCTCGTTGACCAGGCCGGGGCATGGAAGGATCGGGCCATGCCGACCGACAGCGAAGACCAGAGTCCCGACGAAGCCGACGTCACGCGCCGGCAGACGATCCAGCGGGCGCGGGCCACGACCGGTTCCTACTCGATCACGGTCCGGGTCCACACCGGTGTCGACCCGGCCGTTATCGGTGAGCTCGCGACGGCGGTCTCGCACTCCGGGGGGATCACGACGGCCCTCGACATCGTGGAGTCGCGGCACGACCGGCTCGTGATTGACCTGACCTGCTCGGCCTCCAACGGCGACCATGCCAACGAGGTCGTCGACGCCATCCGCGAGGTCCCGGGCGTGACGGTGCACAAGGTGTCAGACCGCACCTTCCTGCTCCACATCGGCGGCAAGATCAGCGTCGAGCCGACCGTGGCCCTGCGCACCCGCGACGACCTGTCGATGGCCTACACCCCGGGTGTCGGCCGGGTGAGCATGGCCATCGCCGAGCACCCCGAGGACGTCTCGCGCCTGACGATCAAGGGCAACTGCGTCGCCGTGGTGACGGACGGAAGCGCCGTCCTCGGCCTGGGCAACATCGGGCCGGCAGCCGCGATGCCGGTGATGGAGGGCAAGGCCGCCCTGTTCAAGCGGTTCGCGAACATCGACGCGTGGCCGATCTGCCTCGACACCCAGGACGTCGACGAGATCGTGCGGACCGTGCAGATCATCTCGCCCGGCTTCGGTGGCATCAACCTCGAGGACATCGCGGCCCCGCGCTGCTTCGAGATCGAGGCCAAGCTGCGCGCGCTGCTCGACATCCCCGTCTTCCACGACGACCAGCACGGGACGGCGATCGTCGTGCTCGCTGCCCTGCGCAACGCGCTGCGGTGCATCGACAAGCCGATCGAGGACGCGCACATCGCCGTCTCGGGCGCCGGGGCCGCCGGCTCGGCGATCGTGACGCTGCTCCTCGCCGCCGGCGCGCACGACATCGTCGTCTGGGACCGTGAGGGCATCCTCAACCAGGACGACACGGCCCTGCCAGCCGCCAAGCTCTCCCTGGCGGGCAGGACCAACCCCCGCGGCCTGACCGGCACGCTGCGCGACGCGGTCAAGGGCGCCGACGTCTTCATCGGCGTAAGCGCCCCCAACGTCCTGCACCCCGACTGGATCGACGAGATGGCGCCCAAGCGCATCGTCTTCGCCCTCGCCAACCCCGACCCGGAGGTCGACATCGCCGAGGCGTCCAGGCGCGCCACGGTCGTGGCCTCGGGCCGCTCCGACTACCCCAACCAGATCAACAACGTCCTAGCCTTCCCCGGGGTCTTCCGCGGGCTGCTCGATGCGCGGGCCAAGAACGTGACGACCGAGATGCTCCTGCGCGCCGCCGACGCGATCGCCTCGGTCGTCACCGCCGAGCAGCTCAACCCCAACTACATCATTCCCAGCGTCTTCGACCCGGACATCGTCAAGACGGTCGCGGCAGCGATCGTCGGACCCAAGGACCGGGCTCTCTCCACCGGCCAGTGAGCCGAGCAGGGGGTATGCCGCCCGCTCCCGTTCCCGCGCCCCGCTCCCGCGCCCAGCTCCGGGAATGTCTGGCGATGCGACGGCGTTCCGAGATAGTTGAAATCGAAACTACCTGAGGAGATCACCGTGCCCGCTGTGACCGTTCCCGACCTCACCGTCCTGCCCCGGGTGTCAGCGCCGGGCGTGGCTGCGGCGTCCCGCCCCGTGGTGTCGATCACCTCCGCCCCGAGCGGCACGGAGGGCGAGGGATTCCCCGTCAAGCGGGCCTTCGCCGGGGTGGACCTCAGCGTGCTCGACCCCTTCATCCACCTCGACGAGATGGGCGAGGTCGACTACGCCCCGGGGGAGCCCAAGGGCACGCCGTGGCACCCGCACCGCGGGTTCGAGACGGTGACCTACATCATCGACGGGATCTTCGACCACCAGGACTCCTACGGGGGCGGCGGGTCGATCACCGATGGCGACACCCAGTGGATGACGGCCGGATCGGGGCTGCTGCACATCGAGGCACCGCCGGAGCACCTCGTCGTCTCGGGCGGCCTCTTCCACGGCTTCCAGCTGTGGGTCAACCTTCCCCGGGTCGACAAGATGAAGGCGCCCTCCTACCAGGACCTGAGGTCGCGCGACGTGGCGCTGGCCACCTCCGCCGACGGCGGCACCCTCCTGCGGGTCATCGCCGGTGACGTCGCCGGTCTCCAGGGCCCGGGGTCCACGCACACGCCGATGGCGATGCTCCACGCCACCCTGGCGCCCGGGGCCGAGCTGGACCTACCCTGGCGCCCGGACTTCAACGCGCTCGTCTACGTCATGGCCGGCGACGGGTTCGTGGGACCACAGCAGGCGCCGATCTCCGCCGGTCACCTCGCGGTGCTCGGCGCGGGCGACGCGCTGCGGATCTCGGCCGCCCAGCGCCAGCAGCAGCGCTACGCGACCGGGCTCGAGGTGCTCGTCCTCGGCGGCCAGCCCATCCGGGAGCCGATCGCCTGGGCGGGGCCGTTCGTCATGAACACCCGCGACGAGGTGGTGCAGGCGTTCGAGGACTTCCAGGCGGGCCGTCTCGGGCAGCCGCTGCCGCACGCAGAGGTGGGGGACCCGGTCGGCTGAGCGGCCACCCCGACGGGTCCGCCGACTCGGCACCGACGGGGCCATCAGGCGTGCTCCGCGCCGGATCGCCGTGTCTGCTGTCCGATTTGTCGTTTTGTTACCAAGCCGTGACCACCGATGGACGGGCGTTCGAATCGGCGCACTGACCTGCGGAAAAACACGTCTGTCATTCGACGGATCCCATCCATGTAATTCTTGAATGAGCCGTGTTCCCAGTGGGATTCGAGTGATCACTGTTTCGCGTGTGGCGCATGAGCCCTAGTCTCTGACTCGCCTTCACGTCCGCCTGTCAAGGGCGACACGCCGTCAGAGACCCAAGGGGTAGTCCGTGCCCGACCGTCAGCGCCCCACCCGCAGCGTCGCCCGCCTCGCCCTGACCTCGCTCTCGGGGATTGCGCTCCTGGCTTCCGTCGCCACGCCAGCGTGGGCCGACCAGCCCAACCCGGTCTATCCGTCGTCGGACCAGGTCGTCGGCGCCCGGGCGGCCGTCCAGGATGCTGCTGGTCAGGTGGCTCAGCTCGACCAGCAGCTCGCGACCTCGCGCACCGCGGTCAGCACCCTCCAGCAGGGCGCCGCGGATGCCGGCGAGGCGGCCAACGGCGCCAAGATCGACCTCGAGACCGCCACCGCTGCCAGCACCGTCGCACGCGACAAGGCCAGCGAGGCCCGGACCAGGGCGGACGAAGCCAGCCTGACGCTGTCCCGCTATGCCGCCGAGGTCTACCAGGGAGGTGGCGGCACGAGCCAGCTCGACGTCTTCTTCGGTGGTGGCGGCCCCCAGGACGTCATCGACCGTGCCGCCGGCGTCGACGCGGTCGGCGGTGAGCGGGTCCGCATGCTCCAGGAGGCCGAGTCCACCAGGCTCGTGGCCCAGTCGCTCCAGCAGCAGGCCACCGAGGCGGAGGCCCGGCGGGTCACCGCCGCCACGGCAGCGCAGACGGCCGCGGAGAAGGCCAGGAAGGTCGCCAGCACCGCCGTGGTCGTCGCCGCGCGCCTCGAGACCGAGCAGCAGCAGATGACCACCCAGCTCGCGGCCCTCCGCAACACCTCCGTGCAGCTCGAGCAGCAACGCCAGGCCGGTCTGGCAGCCGAGGAGGAGCGTCGTCGCGAGGAGGCCAACCGCCGAGCAGTGGAGGCCGCCGCCGCGGCAACGGCCCAGAAGGCCGCTGCCGATGCCGCCGCAGCACAGGCCGCCGCGCAAGCCGCCGCCGACGTCGTGGCCCGGGACGCCCGCACCGCGCGGGACCGGGCGGACGCCGAGGCTGCCCGCCGAGCCGCGGACCAGGCGAGGCAGCAGCAGCAACAGCAGACGTTGCCGCAATCCCCCGCACCCGCACCCGTCCCGGCACCGCCGCGTCCCGCCCCGGCACCGGCCCCGCCGCACCCCGCACCGGCCCCCGTCCCCGCACCGGCCCCCGCCCCCGCACCGGCCCCCGTCCCCGCACCGGCCCCCGTCCCCGCACC
>NZ_JBKJPP010000164.1:0-24409 GCF_046595215.1 Lapillicoccus sp.
GGTAGCCGCCGTCCGAGGTCACGACGACCTTGGCCTGGCAGTCCTCGGCGCCCCGCACACGGTCGTCTTCGGTGGTTTCTCCTCCGACGCCCTCGCCTCCCGCCTCGAGGACTGCCAGGCCAAGGTCGTCGTGACCTCGGACGGCGGCTACCGACGCGGCTCGGCCTCCGCGCTGAAGCCGGCCGTCGACGAGGCCGTCGTGAAGGCTGCCGCCCTCGGCCACACCGTCGAGAAGGTCCTCGTCGTCAAGCGCACCGGGCAGGACCTCGGTGCGGACAGCTGGAACGACGAGATCGACGTGTGGTGGCACGAGTCCGTCGGCCAGGCCTCGACCGAGCACGCGTGCGAGTTCTTCGACGCCGAGCACCCGCTGTACGTCATGTACACGTCGGGCACGACCGGCAAGCCCAAGGGCATCCTGCACACGACCGGTGGCTACCTCACCGGCGCGGCGTACACGCACTGGGCGGTCTTCGACCTCAAGGCGGAGACCGACGTCTACTGGTGCACCGCCGACATCGGCTGGGTCACCGGGCACACCTACGTCGTCTACGGACCGCTCGCGCTCGGGGCGACCCAGGTCATGTACGAGGGCACGCCCGACACCCCCCACCAGGGCCGCTGGTGGGAGATCGTCGAGAAGTACAAGGTCTCGATCCTCTACACCGCCCCCACGGCGATCCGCACCTTCATGAAGTGGGGCGAGTCGATCCCCGCGAAGTTCGACCTGTCGTCGCTGCGGGTCCTCGGCTCGGTGGGCGAGTCGATCAACCCGGAGGCATGGATGTGGTATCGCCGGGTCATCGGCGCCGACCACTGCCCGATCGTCGACACGTGGTGGCAGACCGAGACGGGCGCCATCATGGTCAGCCCCCTGCCGGGGGTCACCGCGCTCAAGCCCGGCTCTGCCCAGCGCGCCATCCCCGGTATCAGCGTGGACGTCATCGACGACGAGGCCAGATCGGTGCCGGACGGCGGCGGCGGATATCTCGTCGTCGACAAGCCGTGGCCGGCCATGCTCCGCGGCATCTGGGGCGACCCGGACCGCTACCAGGAGACCTACTGGTCGCGCTTCGACAAGCTCTACTTCGCCGGCGACGGCGCCAAGAGGGACGAGGAGGGCAACGTCTGGCTCCTCGGCCGGGTGGACGACGTCATGAACGTCTCGGGCCACCGCCTGTCCACGACGGAGATCGAGTCGGCGCTGGTCTCGCACCCCAAGGTCGCCGAGGCAGCGGTCGTCGGGGCCAACGACGCGACAACCGGCCAGGCCGTCTGCGCCTTCGTCATCCTGCGCGGCGACGCGGTGGAGGAGGCGGACGAACCCGGCGAGGGCGAGAAGCTCGTCCAGGAGCTGCGCAACCACGTGGGCAAGGAGATCGGCCCGATCGCCAAGCCGCGCCAGATCATGATCGTCAAGGAGCTGCCCAAGACCCGCTCCGGCAAGATCATGCGCCGGCTGCTGCGCGACGTCGCCGAGAACCGGGAGGTGGGGGACGTGACGACGCTGGCCGACTCCACGGTCATGCAGCTGATCCGGTCAGGGTTGGACACCGGCAAGTCCGAGGACTGACCCACCGCTCGGGGTGGGCGCGGCTGGGTAGCCTCAGACCATGACGACATTCGTGCTCGTGCCCGGTGCGTGGCTCGGCGGGTTCGCGTGGGAGCGGGTGTGTGCCCTGCTGCTCGACGCCGGCCACCACGTGCGCCCGCTCACCCTCTCGGGTCTGGGTAACCTCTCCGACGCCACCGACGTCACCCTCCGGACGCACGTCGACGACATCGTCGCCGTCATGGAGGAGGCCGACCTGCACGACGTCGTCCTCGTGGGCCACAGCTGTGCGGGCATCCCGGTGGGGCTGGCAGCCCTCGAGGTCCGGGACCGGCTGCGGCACGTCGTCTACGTCGACTCCGTCGTCGCGCGGGACGGCCGCTCGTTCGCCGACGGGTTCGGCCCGGAGGGTCGGCGTGAGCTCGTGGAAGCCATCGCGGCGAACCAGGGCTGCTGGCCGCCGACGCTGACCCACGACGACTACCGGGCTCAGGGTCTGGGCCACGGCGACATCCACCTCATCCAGGACTGGAGCAAGCCGCACCCGGGGCGCACCCTGACCGACCCCGCGGAGCTGACCGGCGACCTGGCCGACCTGCCCTCGACCTATGTGAAGTGCCTGCTCGACGGGTCGGAGCCCACCGACGACGTCACGGCCCTGCTCGCCTCACCGCACTGGCAGCTCGTGGAGCTCGCGACGGGGCACTGGCCGATGTACTCCGCCCCCAACGAGCTCGCGCAGGTCCTGCTCGCCCTCGACTGAGCGTCGAGTGGAGCCCCCGGCACCCACTGGCCGCGGGCGATCAGCAGCTCACGCAGCAGGTCGGGCCGGTCGGTGATGACGCCGTCGACCCCGTCGTCGAGCAGCTGCCGCATCAGCGCCGTGTCGTCGACCGTCCAGACGACGACCCGCACGTCGATCGTGGCCGCGAGCTCGACAAGGCGGGACACGAAGACCGGCAGCCGGCCGAGCGAGACCGGCACGTGCGCAAAGCGCGCCGTGGCGATCTGTCTCGGTGGCCGCACCCCGAGGCGGGCCGCCACGAGGAGCGCCGTGAGCGAGCGCCAGCCCAGCGTGGTCGTGGCCCCCGGCACCTGGTCACGGACGGCCTCGAGCCAGCCGTCCCACGCGCCCGCGACACACACCCGCTCGGCCACCCCCGTCCTGCGGAGCACCCTCGCCAGGGGCTCGATCGCCGCGGCCTGCTTGAGATCCACCGTGAAGCACGCGTCGGGGAAGTGCTCGAGCGCCTCGACCAGGGTCGGCACCGGCTCTGTTCCCCGGACCCGCAGGGACCCCAGCTCGGCCAGCGTCAGCGACGCCACCCGCCCCGTCCCGGCGGTGACCCGGTCGACGGTGTCGTCGTGGAAGCAGACGACGTGCCCGTCCGAGGTGACGTGGACGTCGGACTCGAGGTAGCGCACCCCCAGGGCCGTCGACCGCTCGAAGGCCAGCAGGGTGTTCTCGGGAGCCAACCCGGCCCCGCCACGGTGGGCGATCGCCAGGGGTGCGGTCTGCATTCCGTATGCCACGTCACCACAGTGCCCCGAAGGCGACCCCAACGGGACCAGGACGGGCCCGGCAGCGTGCTGTTCACCCGAATCTTCGGGTCCGGCCACGCAGGCGCTGCCACCCGGCCACCTCGAGGGCCGGTGTGTCCGACGGCCACGGTCGGTCCAGGTCGGTCCAGGTCGCTCTCCCGCCATGTGGGAGCCGATATACTCGTGGCTCACGGTGTGCCGGGAAGACTGGTCGGCAAACGCTGTCCGGGCTGGGCCCGGTCGGCGCATCCCTCGACCCTCCACACCGAAAGGCCGCCGGTGACCGACCCGCCGCCCCAGCCCCCGTCCGGGTCCGCTCCCTCCCCGTCCTCTTCTCCCACCCCGATCCGTCGCCTTCTCGGGCGCGGCAGCTGGCCCGAGGCCCGTTACGTCGCCTCCGCCCTGCGCACCGAGACCGTCGGCGGCGCCCTGCTGCTTGCTGCCGCCGTGCTCGCGCTGGTGTGGGCCAACTCGCCCTTCTTCACGGCATACGAGTCGCTGCGGGACCTGCGGGTCGGCCCGCTGGCGCTGCATCTCAACCTCACCCTCGGGCAGTGGGCGGCCGACGGCCTGCTCGCCGTCTTCTTCCTCGTGGCCGGCATCGAGCTCAAGCGCGAGTTCGTCGCCGGGGACCTCTCCGACCGGGCCAAGGCGGCGCTGCCCATCGCGGCTGCTGCGTGCGGTGTGGCGGTGCCGGCGATCCTCTACGTCGTGGCGGCCCGCCTCGCAGGAGGCTCGGGCGACGTCCTGCGTGGCTGGGCCGTCCCGACCGCGACGGACATCGCGTTCGCGCTGGCCGTCCTCGCGGTGATCGGCACCCACCTGCCGTCGGCGCTGCGCTCGTTCCTGCTCACGCTGGCCGTCGTCGACGACCTGATCGCCATCACCATCATCGCGATCTTCTACACCTCCGGCCTCAACGTCCTCATGCTCGGCCTGGCTGTCATCCCGCTCGCGGCCTTCGCGTTCATGCTGCGGCGCCGGATCACCAACCCCTTTCTCCTGGCCATCCCGGCGCTGCTCGCGTGGGGCCTGGTGCACGCCTCCGGGATCCACGCGACGGTTGCTGGTGTCCTGCTCGGCCTCCTCGTCCCGGTGAGCAAGGCCCGCGAGGAGGACGCGAGCCACCACACGCTCGCCGAGCGGATGGAGCACCGGCTGCGGCCGTGGTCCGCGGGGATCGCCGTGCCCGTCTTCGCGTTCTTCGCTGCCGGCGTCCACGTCGGCGCCGGGGGGATCGGCAACAGCCTCAAGGACGCGGCCGCGATCGGGGTCGTCGTCGGCCTCGTCGTCGGCAAGACCGTCGGCATCTTCGGCGGCACCTGGCTCTTTGCCCGCTTCACCCGGGCCGAGCTGGACGAGGACCTCGCCTGGAGCGACGTCTTCGGGCTGTCCCTGCTGGCCGGGGTGGGCTTCACCGTCTCGCTGCTCATCGGCGAGCTGGCCTTCGGGCCGGGCTCGGAACGCGACGACCACGTGCGCCTCGCCGTGCTGGTCGGCTCGACCCTGGCCGCCCTCCTCGCCGCCGTTGTCCTGCGGACGCGCAACCGCCACTACCGGCGCATCCACGAGGACGAGGCTCGCGACGACGACGGCGACGGGATCCCCGACATCTACGGTCATCGGACGTCGACGCTAGGCTCGGGCTGACTCCGTCCGCGCGTCCATCGTCACGCGGGCCCGGCGATCCGCGCTGCACGCGCGGTGGGAGGAAACACTCATGGCGTTCGACAGCAAGAACGGCAGCGACCGCACGCTGGGCCAGCTCGTCGCCGAGGCGATGCAGGACGTGACCACCATCATCCGCAAGGAGATCCAGCTCGCCAAGGCCGAGATCGCGGGGTCGCTCGCCTTCGCCAAGAAGGGCCTGCCGCTGCTCCTGGTGGCCGGCGTGTTCGCCCTCTATGCGCTCGGCATGCTCCTCACCGCCGCCGCCTGGGGCCTGCAGGCCCTCGGCCTCGCGACCTGGGCCGCCTTCCTCATCGTCGGTGCGGTGCTGCTCGTCGTCGCCGCCGTCCTCGCCCTCGTCGGCAAGTCCGCCCTGGGCAAGATCAACCCCAGGCCCGAGCGGACGGTGGCCAGCGTCGAGGAGACCCTGACGGCGCTCCGGTCGGCCCAGGCCTCCGGCAAGGAGCACGCCAAGGCGGTGCCGGCGTCCAACAGCCAGGTGGCGCTCGTGGAGCACCCCCGACATCGCTGATCCGGGCCTCCGTGCCTCGAACCGACAGGCTTCGCCCGCGATGAGTCTCGACGCCGCGTCCGTGCTGATCGACGGTCCGTGGGAGCACCGGTTCGTCTCGGCCAACGGCGCGCGTTTCCACGTGGCCGAGCTCGGGGACGGCCCAATGGTGCTGCTCATGCACGGCTTCCCCCAGTTCTGGTATGCGTGGCGACACCAGATGAGCGCCATCGCCGACGCCGGCTGGCGCGCGGTCGCGATGGACCTGCGCGGCTACGGGGCGTCGGACAAGCCCCCCCGCGGCTACAGCACGTACACGTCCACCGCCGACGCGGCCACGGTCATCCGGTCCCTCGGCGAGGAGAGCGCGATCGTCCTCGGGCAGGGGCTCGGCGGCTTCGTCGCCTGGTCCATGCCGACCCTCCAGCCGGGGATCACCCGGGCGATCGGATCGCTGTCGATGCCGCACCCGCGGGTGATGCGCCGGGCCTCCTACCGCTCCACGAAGCAGCGCCGGGCCAACCGTTACGTCATGGAGCTGCAGCGGCCGTTCGCGCCCGAACGCGCCATGGCCCGGGACCATTCCTACGTCGAGCGGCTGCTGCGCGAGTGGAGCTCCCCCTACGGTGAGTACCCCTCGCCGGCGGACGTCACCCGGTATGCCGACGCCATGGCCCTGCCGTTCGTCGCCCACTCCGCCGCGGAACACTACCGATGGTTCGGGCGCAGCCAGATTCGTCAGGACGGCCCGCTCTTCAACCGCCGGATCAACGGGCAGATCGACCAACCGGTCCTGCACCTGCAGGGCACCGAGGACGGCTGTGTCGTCGCGGGCGCCACGGGCGGGTCGGCCCGGTATGTCAGCGGGGCCTACACCCACCAGCAGATCGAGGGCGCGGGCCACTTCCTCACCGAGGAGTCCCCCGAGCGGGTCACCGCGGCCATCGTCGACTGGCTCGACACCGTCGACACCTGAGGTGCGCAGGCCCCCGGTCCGACCCGGCACCGACGGCGCGGTGCTCAGCCGGTCGAGCAGGCGCCGGTCGAGACCGGCGTGCTCGCCCCGGCTGCCGCGTCGAGCACCGGCTGCGCCTCCTTGAGCGTCAGGGCATAGCCCGTCGAGTCGTCGTCGAGGGACTTGGCGAAGACGACGCCGACGACCTGCCCGCCCTCGGACAGCAGCGGGCCGCCACTGTTGCCCGGCTGGACGCGGGCATAGAGCGAGTAGATCTCCCGGGAGATGCCCGGCTGGCCGTAGATGTCCGAGCCGGTCGCCTCGATGGTGCGCCGCACGCGGGCCGGGTCGAGCTGGAACGGCCCGTCGAGCGGGAAGCCGGCCACGACCGCGCTCGCCCCTCGGGCCAGGGCGGCGCCCTCGGTCAGCGCGGGGGCGGCCAGGCCCGGCACCTCGAGGACGGCCAGGTCCCGCTGGGGATCGAAGAGGACGATGCTGGCGGGATAGGAGCGGCCGACCCCCTTGACCCTGACGTCAGCCTCGCCCATGCCGGCGACGACGTGGGCGTTCGTCACGATGCGCTCGGGCGAGACGACCCAGCCGCTGCCCTCCTGACCACGGTTGCACGACTCGGCCACCCCGGTGATCTTGACGATCGACGCCGCGGCCGTCGCGATGGCCGGGGTCGCCGACGCGCCCGGGTCGGGAGGGTCGACGGGCTGGATCGGCTCGGGTGAGAGCCCCTCGAAGACCCGCGGGACCCCGCTGCGGTCGAGGATCGTCCGGAACCCGGCGAAGAGCCGGCCGGTCTGGGGCGGGACCACGCGGTCGATGGTGCGCAGCACCTGCGACTCACCGATCGCCTTGGCCAGCGGAGCGGGGGCACCGCTGCGGACCGCGCCGGCGACGAACCAGATGAGGATGGACACGGCGGCGACGACCGCGACGGACCCGAGCAGCGAGTCGAGGTTGCGCAGCGGTTTGGCCTTGACCCGCGAGCGGGCGCGGTTGGCCACCGCCACGGTGATCCCCTGGCCCACGGAGGCCATCAGGAAGACCCCGAAGACGAGGGCGACGATCCGCAGCACCTCGTGGTCGGCGGCCCACCGCCAGTTCTGGAGCAGGGCCGGCAGGAGCCACATGCCCAGCGCCCCGCCCCCGAGGAACCCGACGAGGGACAGGGCGCTGACGAGCAGGCCCTGGCGGTAGCCGGTCACCGCGTAGGTGACCAGGAGCAGTCCTAGCAGGACGTCCAGGATGAGCGCGCCACTCACGAACGCCCTCCGAGGAAGCGCTGGGGCAGCGGCTCGGTCACGGACGCGTCCCACGGCTGCTCGAGGCCACCGAGCTCGAGGGCCTTGGTGACGATGCCGCCGGTGAACCCCCAGAGGAGGAGGTCGTCGGCAAGGCGGAAGGCGGGGCCGCGGTAGCCGGAGGGGTGGCTCACGGTATGCCGGGTGGCCGGGTCGATGAGGTAGTCCAGCGGGGCGAGCACGACCTGAGCGACCTCGGCCGGGTCGCCGACGGAGATCGGGGACGGCTCCCGCCACCAGCCCACGACCGTGGTCACGACGAAACCGCTCGGGGGCAGGAAGAGCGGCGGCAGGGACCCGAGCACCTCCACCCCTGACGGATCGAGGTTGACCTCCTCGCGGGCCTCGCGCAGCGCGGTGGCGACGACGTCGGCATCCTCCGCGTCCGCGGCGCCCCCGGGCAGGGCGACCTGACCCGGGTGGGAGCGCATGTCGTGGCTGCGCTCGATGAGCAGCACCGACTCAGCACCCTCGGGATCGGGGCCGAAGAGCAGGAGCACGGCAGACTCCCGACCCCCCTCGTCGGGCGGCACGAACCTGCTGAACCAGGACGCCTCAGTCGTGGCGGCCCGGGTCATCAGGGTGTCCAGCCACGCGGGATGGGCAGCGCCGCCCGGGGTCGCCCGCGGAGTGAGCGTTGCCCCCGGACCGGCAAGGGACGGCATACGGGCCGTCACGTCGCCTTCGCTCCCGGCGCCAGCTCATACCGCAGGAGCGCTGCGGCCTTCTCCGGGTCGGTCTCGCCGAGGCCGTGGCTCGGGCACAGCCGGGCGACCGGGCAGGCACCGCAGGCCGGCTTCTTGGCGTGGCAGGTGCGGCGGCCGTGGAAGATCAGGGTGTGGCTGAGCAGCGTCCAGTCCGATCTGGGGATGAGCGCCCCGATGGCGTGCTCGACCTTGACCGGGTCCTGCTCCGCGGTCCACCCGAAGCGGCGGGCCAGCCGCCCGACGTGGGTGTCGACGGTGATCCCGGGGATGCCGAAGGCGTCGCCCAGGACGACGTTGGCAGTCTTGCGTCCGACCCCGGGCAGCGTGACGAGATCCTGCAGCCGGCCGGGGACCTCGCCACCGAAGCGGTCCACCAGCTCGGCACCGAGCCTCATCAGCGACTCGGTCTTGGCGCGGAAGAACCCGGTGGACGCGACGATCGTCTCCATGTCGGTCCGGTCGGCCGCGGCGTAGCCGGCCGCGGTGGGGTATTTCGCGAAGAGTGTCGGCGTGACCATGTTGACCCGCACGTCGGTCGTCTGGGCGGACAGCACGGTCGCGACGAGGAGCTCGAGCGGCGTGGTGAAGTCGAGCTCGCAGTGCGCGGAGGGGTAGCGCTCGTGCAGGATCCGGTACATCTTCCGTGCCCGACGGGTCAGGGCGACCGGCGAGTCGCTGGCGGGGGCGGAAGGCATCTCCACAGACTAGGTGGCCTTGCTGAGGACTCCCGACCCGGTCGTGGCACACTGTCCGACGTGGATCACGACGTAGTGCGCCGGGCGCCGCTGTTCTCTGCACTCGATGACGAGGCCGGGAGGGCTCTGCTCTCGGAGATGGGCACGACCCGCATGGAGCGTGGCGACATCCTCTTTCGCGAGGGTGATCCCGGGGACCGGCTCTATGTCATCGGCGAGGGCAAGATCAAGCTCGGGCGGACCAGCCCGGACGGCCGCGAGAACCTCGTGGCGATCCTCGGGCCGGGCGAGATGTTCGGCGAGCTCAGCCTCTTCGACCCGGGCCCGCGGACCATGACCGCGACCGCCGTCGCCGAGACCCAGCTCATGGCCCTGGGCAACGAGTCGCTCACCGGGCTGCTGACCGGCCGGCCGGAGGTCTCCAAGACCCTCCTGGCGGCGCTGGCGCAGCGGCTTCGCCGCACCAACGAGCACCTTGCCGACCTCGTCTTCACCGACGTGCCCGGCCGCGTCGCCAAGGCGCTGCTCGACCTGGCGGAGCGGTTCGGTCGCCCGGTCGAGGAGGGCGTCATGGTCAGCCACGACCTGACCCAGGAGGAGCTCGCCCAGCTCGTCGGCGCCTCCCGCGAGACGGTCAACAAGGCGCTGGCCGACTTCGTCACGCGGGGGTGGATCAAGCTCGAGGCGCGGGCCGTGCTGATCATGGACGTGGAGCGGCTCCAGCGCCGCGCCCGCTGACCTGGCCCCAACCGGTTAGCCGCAGGCCCTCAGGCGGAGCGGCGCCGACCACGCCGGGCGCGCAGGTAGTCGGCGACGACGAACTCCCCCAGCTGGCCCAGCTCCGGGGTGAAGACGCGGCCACCGTTGCGTCGTGCCACCGAGTCGACGAACCGCGCCAGCCCCGGGTCGTCGCCGAGCAGGAAGAAGTTGAGCGCGACGCCGTATCGGGTCATCACGTCGACCTCGCCCACGGTGGCCCGCACGGTCGCCGGTGTTGCCGGCCAGTCGAAGGTCGGCATCCCGTCCTCCTCGAGGTGCGCGGTCGGCTCACCGTCGGTGACGACGAGCACGACCGGCTCGGCGTCCGGGTGCCGTCGCAGGTGGTGCCCGGCGAGGATCAGGGCATGGTGCAGGTTGGTCCCCTGGATCCACTCCGGCTCGACCTCGGCGAGCTGCATCGCCGTCAACGGCCGCGCGACCCGGTTGAACCCGATGATCTGCAGCGCATCCTGGCGGAACCGGGTCGAGACGAGGTGCGCGAGCGCGAGCGCGGTCTGCTTCATCGGCCCCCACCGGTCCTCCTGGATCATCGAGAAGGACAGGTCGACGCAGAGGGCCACGGCCGCCCCGGTGCGCCTTGTCGTCTCCGCGACGGCGAAGTCCTCGAGGTCCAGCGTGAGCGCAGGACGCCGAGCCGCCCCGGTATGCCGGGCAGCCGGGTCCGCGTCGCCGCCACCACCGCGCGGGGTCGAGGTCGTCGCCGTGCGCAGGACCGCGTTCTGCACGGTCCGGACCGCGTCGATGGGTCGTTCGTCGCCGAAGCGCCACGGCAGGAAGGCGCCGGTGCGCTCCTCCGCGGCGCCCGAGGCCGGGTCCTGGTGGCTGCCCGCGGCGGCGGCGTCGAGGTGCCTGAAGATCCGTTTCAGTGCCGTCTCCCCCAGCCGCCGCAACGCCTTCGGGGTGAGGGCCAGGCCGTCCTGTCCCGACTGGACGTAGCCCTGCCGCTCGAGCTCGGCCGTGAGGTCGCGCAAGGCCGCGAGGTCACGCACCGACGCCGCCGGGAGCTGGCGCTCGAGGGCCTCGACGTCCACGTCGTCGAGCGTCGCGCCCGGATATCCTTGGGACAGCTGCTGTTCCAGCGCCTCGAGGTCGGCGAGGTCAGCGACGGCACCCACCGCGTCGGAGAAGCCGAGCGACTGCGACCCGTCGATGTCAGCGCGTTGCCGGCCGCGGAACATCCCCGGGCGCAGCGCCCGGAGGTTGTCGCCGAGCTGGCTCATCTCGCTCTCGAGACCCACGTCCTGCATGGCCTGGGCCATCAGCTGGGCGAGCTCGTCACGCTGCTGGGAGGACAGGGAGCTCATCATCCGCTGGGCCGCCGCCTGCCGCCGGGCCAGCGCGTCGATCAGCTCGTCGACGGTGGCGGGCTGCTCGGGGAAGAACTCACCGTGCTTGTCCATGAACTGCCCGAAGGCCTCGCTCGTGTCCTCGCCCCTGGCGTGCGAGGCGAGCAGCGCGTTGAGGTCGGCCATCATCTCGCGCACGGCCTCCATCGCCGCGGGGTCCTGCCCGCTGAGCGCCTGCTTCATCCCGGCGAACTGCGCGTCGAGCACGTCCTCGCGCAGCATCCTCAGCACGTTGGCGTAGTGCTCCTGACCCTCGGCGCTGGCCCACTGGTAGTCGGCCAGCTCACGCACCGCTCCGGCCGTCTCCCCCGGCAGGGCGTCGAGCGTCATCTCCGCCAGCCTGGCCTCGTCGCCCTCGCGGCCGGCGAGGAACTCACGCTCCGCGTCGAGGGCGCGGTCGAGCTCCTCGCGGACCTGGCTCATGGTGCCGGCGAGGTCGCCCCGGCGTTCGACCTCACGCCGACGGCGGGCCACCTCCCGCCGCAGCGCGTCGAGCCCCGACCGGTCGCCCAGACCGCGGCGCATCAGCCGCTCGAGTGCGTCTCGAAGGCTCGACCCGGACAGGACGTCCTTGCCGATCTCGTCCATCGCGGCACGCACGTCGAACGGCGGGGCCAGCGGGTCCGCGCCGCCGTCCCAGGACCCGTAGCGGTAGCGACCGCCCCGGTGCCCGCCGCCGCGCTGCCCGCCGCCACCGTGGCCGCCCGACCCTGACCCGGCCATCTGCTCAGCTCCCGTAGATCGTCTGGCCGTCGGCCTCGACCTTGGACAGGCGCCGGGTGAGGTGGAGGCCCTCGAGCACGAACTCGACTGCGGCAGCGACCTGCCCGGGAGACACCGACTCCTCGTCGACGCCGACGCGGTCGAGGACGTGGGCCAGACCGGGGATCGTGCCGAGCTGCTCGAGCAGGGTCGCCGCCGGCACGAGGTCGCCGGTCTCGACGGTCGAGCCGTCCTCGAAGTGGGCGGTGAAGCCCAAGAGGTCGCTCCCGCCCACCCGGTCGCGGAACGTCGCGGCCGTGGCGAGCCGCAGCAGGTGCCCGACGACCTCGACCTCGCGACCCTCCTCGCCCATCTCGAACTCGACCTTGCCGCGCAGGGACGGCAGCACGTCGGCGAGGTCGCCGATCCGGGCCACCGGGTCGTCCTCCCCGGTCAGGGCGGCGCGGCGCAGGGCGCTGGCTGCCGTGCCCTCGGCCGCGGCGATGGCGAACCGCGCCGAGACGCCCGAGCGCTGGTCGACCGAGGACGATCCCCGCAGCTCCATCACGAGCCTGGCGATGACCTCGAGGACGTGCGCGGGCACGGCCGCGACGAGGTGAGCCTCCTGGGTGATCAGGGCCACCTCCTCGTCGACGTCGTCGAGGTAGTGGGTGCGCACCTCGGCCCCGAAGCGGTCCTTCAGCGGGGTGATGATCCGCCCACGGTTGGTGTAGTCCTCCGGGTTCGCCGACGCGACGACCAACACGTCGAGGGGCAGCCGCACGGCATACCCGCGCACTTGGATGTCGCGCTCCTCGAGGACGTTGAACAGCGCGACCTGGATGCGCTCGGCGAGGTCGGGCAGCTCGTTCAGCGCGAAGACCCCGCGGTTCGCGCGTGGCAGCAGCCCGTAGTGGATGGTCTCCGGGTCGCCGAGGGTGCGCCCCTCGGCAACCTTCGTCGGGTCGACGTCGCCGACGAGGTCACCGACGCTCGTGTCGGGGGTGGCGAGCTTCTCCGTGTAGCGGTCGTCCCGGTGGCGCCACCCGATGGCGACGTCGTCGCCGTCGCTGGCCACGAGGGCGCGGCAGCGCGAGCAGATCGGCTCAAAGGGGTCGTCGTGGATCTCGCAGCCCGCGACGACGGGCGACCACTCGTCGAGCAGGCCCACGACGGTGCGCATCAGGCGGGTCTTGCCCTGGCCGCGCTCACCGAGCAGGACGAAGTCATGCCCGGCCAGCAGTGCCCGCTGGACGTCCGGCAGCACGGTGTCGTCGAATCCGACGATGCCGGGGAAGGGGTTGCGCCCCGACCTCAGCGCGGCGACGAGGTTGTCTCTGATCTCGGCCTTGACGCTGCGGGCACGATGACCACTGTCGCGCAGCTGACCGATGGTGGCGGGTTCTGGATGGCGGGAGGTGTCGACCACCACCTGACGATACGTCGCGATCCGCGGATCCCCAACGGGGGGGCCTCAGTCGGTGGGCACTCGGTCGGTGGGGCCTCGGTCGGTGGGCCGCCGGTGCGCCAGGTAGTCCAGCTGGGCGCGGACGCTCAGCTCCGCGGCCGGCCACACCTCACGGGGCACCTCGGCATAAACAGCCTCGACGACGGCCTTCGGGTCGCTCGCGCCGCCCGCGACGGCGGCGCGCACCTGCTCGAGGCGTTCGGCCCGGTGCTGGCGGTAGTGCCGCACGACGGCGGCCGCCTCCGGCAGCTGCGGCCCGTGGCCGGGCAGGATGCGCAGCACCGCGCCCGAGCCGGTGAGGGTCTCGATCCGCTCGAGGGAGTCGAGGTATGCCGCGAGCTCGCCGTCGGGCCACGCGACCATCGTCGTGCCCCGGCCGAGGATGGTGTCCCCCGTGAGCAGCGCGTTGTCGGCGGCGAGGAGGAACGAGAGCGAGTCGCTGGTGTGCCCGGGGGTCTGGACCACGGCGACCTCGAGGCCGCCGACGGTGAGGACCTGCCCGTCCTGCAGGTCGTCGTGGCCGTGCCTGTCGTGCTGGCCGGGCTGGCCGTTCGTGCCTTTGCGGAGGGCACGCACCGGGGCGCGGGTCAGCTCGGCGAACCGGCCCGCGGACTGGGCGTGGTCGGCATGGCCGTGGGTGAGCAGGGTCAGCGCGACGTGCGCCCCCAGCTCCTCGACGGTGTCGAGGACGGCACGCAGGTGGGGCTCGTCGAGGGGTCCGGGGTCGATGACGACAGCCTCGGTGGAACCGGGTTCGAGCAGCACCCACGTGTTGGTGCCGTCGAGGGTCATCGGCCCGGGGTTCGGGGCGAGGACGCAGCGGGCCCGGGTGGTGACGGCGCCCGACCCCCAGGGCGCTCCGTCGGCGGCCGCGGTCATGACGCCCCGTCGACAGTGACGCGCAGGACGACGGTGCCGTCGTCGGCTCGCTCGAGCGTCGGCTCGATGGTGCGAATGACCGGGGTGTGGTCGAAGAAGGCGTCGGCCGTCGCGAACCTCGCGGCGTCCTCGACACAGATGAGGGCCGTCGGGGTGAGGACGATCTCCCCGGCTTCGTGGTCCGCGAGGATCGAGGCGGGGCTGGACCACCCGGCGGCCTCGGGGTCGCGGGTCGAGACGACGGCGGTCTGGCTCGGCGGCATCCTGGCGACGAACACCCTGATGTCGTAGCGCTTGGGCTCGAACTCCGGCGTGATCCAGTGGGCGTGCGCCCGCAGCAGGTCGGAGCGCAACACGAGGTGGTGCTGGATGAGCAGCTGGCACAGGGCGAGCTCACGGCTGACGAGCCCCTCACGGGCGAGCCGCCACTGCTCCCCGTCGACGTCCGAGAGTGGTCCGTCGGGACGGTCGCTCGCGAGCAGGACACCGCACTCCTCGAAGACCTCGCGGACCGCGCCGACCACCAGCACCCGGGCGCCGTGCGGGTCCGTCCCGAGCCGGTTCCCCCACTCGAGGGCGCTCGGCCCGGCCCACGGCAGGGCCTCGTCACCGTCGCGGCCGTCGACGCCGCCCCCGGGGAAGATCGCCCTGGCCGGCGAGCGGTCCATCAGCGAGACCTGCTTGAGGATGAAGAGCTCCAGGCCGTCGTGACCGTCCCGGACGAGCATGACGATCGACGCCGGCCGGAGCCGCTGCGGGTCGCGGTCGCCTCGATCCCGGTGGCGTTCGAGGCGAGCACGCAGGGCGGGTGAGCTGCCGGTCGGGAAGTCTCGGATCACGGTCCCGAGCCTATCGACAACCCCGCCGGCCTCCCCCGGATCGGGTCACCGGGGACGGCACGCGCTCAGGGAGGTCGACGCTCATCACGGCCTGGCCAGCACGCTCGAGCAGGTCGGGCTTGATCACCGACGACGAACCCGTCGACGCCACGAAGGACGCCGCCGACATCGCGCCGGCCACGTCCTCGACCGAGACGATGGTCGGCGGGAGCATCAGCACTGCGCCGGCACGGTGCTTGGCCAGCAGCACGTTCGGCACGGTCCACTCGGCGACGTCCGCCTCGGACGTGCCGTCGTCCGGGATCTGCCCGCTCGGCAGCAGGGCCGCGAAGAACCACGTGTCATAGCGCTTCGGCTCGAACTCGGGTGTGAGCCAGTGGGCCCGCACCGACAGCAGGTCCGAGCGCAGCACCAGCCCCCGGCGGATCAGCAGCTGCGACAGCGACTGCTGGCGGTCGAGCAGCGCCACGCGCTCCCGGTCCCACTCCGGATCGCGCAGGTCGGCGACGACGGTGTCGCTCGAGGGACCGGCCAGCAGGACCCCGCACTCCTCGAAGACCTCGCGGACGGCGGCGCTGACCAGGGCCCGGGCCATCCCCTCGTCGCAGCCGAGCGCCTGCGCCCACTCCTGCGGCGACGGTCCGGCCCAGGGCAGGTCGGGCTCGTCGTCCCTCGGGTCGACCCCGCCCCCGGGGAAGACCCACATCCGTGGCGCGAACGCCATCGTCGCGACCCGTCGCAGCATGAACACCTCGACGCCCTCCACCCCGTCGCGCACGAGCATGACGGTGGCCGCGGACCGGGGCTGCGCGACGTCGGCGACCTCGCCGGACAGCCACGCCCTGGCGCGCTCCCCGAGGGGTCCGACGGTGAACTCCCGGCGCGACAACGTCAGTCGCGGACGGCGACGATGATCTCGACCTCGACAGGGGCGTCGAGGGGCAGCGCGGCGACGCCCACGGCCGAGCGCGCGTGGACACCTGCGTCGCCGAAGGCAGCGCCGAGCAGCTCGCTGGCGCCGTTGATGACCCCCGGCTGACCCGTGAACGCCGGGTCGCACGCCACGAACCCGACGACCTTCACGACGCGGGTCACCTTGTCGAGGTCGCCGATGACGCTCTTGACCGCGGCGATCGCGTTCAGGGCGCAGGTCCGGGCGAGCGCCTTGGCGTCCTCGGCCGAGACGCCGATGTCCCCGGCAGCACCGACCTTGCCGGTCTGCAGGAGCGCCCCCGACACCATGGGCAGCTGACCTGAGGTGAAGACGAGATCGCCCTGGCGCAGCGCAGGGACGTAGGACCCGACCGGCGCGACCAGGTCGGGGACCTCGAGCCCGAGCTGCCTCAGCCGCTCCTCCACCTCGCCCACGTCAGGCCTTCGCTCGCTTGAGGTAGGCCACGAGGCCGCTGCCGTCGGGGCCGGTGAGGACCTGGACGAGCTCCCAGCCGTCCTCCCCCCACTGGTCGAGGATCTGCTTGGTGACGTGCACGATGAGCGGCACGGTCGCGTATTCCCACTTGGTCATCCTCCGAGCCTACCGGGGGCCGGCGCCGCCATCCGCGCTGCCGGAGGGGGCGCTGCCATGATGAGGGTCATGAGCCCGTCACCGGCCGCCGACCTCACCCCGGCCGGCGAGGCCCCGCCGCCGGCGCGGACCACGGCATACGGCTCGGACCCGGCGCAGGTCTACGACGTCCGTCTCCCCACGACGACGCCCTCCGGCACGACGGTCGTCATCGTCCACGGCGGCTTCTGGCGGCAGGAGTACGACCGCGCCCACGCCGCCGCCCAGGCGCAGGCCTTCGCCGACGCGGGTCACCACGTCGCGGTGGTGGAATACCGCCGGACCGGTATGCCGGGCGGCGGCTGGCCGGGGACCTTCACCGACGTCGCGGCGGCGATCGCGGCCGTGCGCGCGGACGCGACCCTGCCCGCGCGCTGCGTCCTGGTCGGCCACTCGGCGGGCGGGCACCTCGTCGCGCTGGCCGCCGGACAGCCCTGGGCCCACGGCCTCGCGGGCGTCGTCAGCCTGGCCGGGTGCGTCGACCTGGCCCTCTGCGGGCAGCTGGGCCTCGGCAGCGGCGCCGTCCAGGCCTTCCTCGGGGGCGAGCCCACCGGCGGCGCCACGGGCCCCTTCGCCGACGCCGACCCGGCCCTGCACACCCCTGCGGTGCCGCTCGTGCTCGTGCACGGCGACCGGGACGACACGGTGCCCCCGGTGATCTCGCAGACCTACCTGGAGGCGCTGGGCGACTCCCGCGAGCAGCATGCGGAGGTGGCGCTGCGCGGCATACCGGGGGCCGGGCACTTCGCGCTGATCGACCCGCAGGACGCGGCGTTCGCGGTGGTGCTCGACATCGTGTCGGACCTCTCACGGCACTGAGCCCAACCGGCCCAGGGTGAGGAACTAGGGTGCGACGCATGCCTGAGACCGCGCACGGAGCCTCCTCGCGGGAGGGGGTGCGGCTGCACATCGTCACCGGCAAGGGCGGCACCGGCAAGACGACCGTCGCCGCCGCGCTCGCCCTGGCTTTGGCCGCCGGCGGCAAGCGGGTGCTGCTCGTCGAGGTCGAGGGCCGCCAGGGGATCAGCCAGACCTTCGACGTCGCGCCACTGGCCACGACCGAGGCCCACGTGGCCAACTCCGCCGGGGGCGGCGAGGTCGTCGGCCTCTCGGTCGACGCCAAGGCCGCACTGCTGGAGTATCTCCAGATCTTCTACAAGCTCGGCCGCGCCGGCGCGGTCCTCGAGAAGTTCGGGGCCATCGACTTCGCCACGACCATCGCGCCCGGGGTGCGTGACGTGCTGCTCATCGGCAAGGTCTACGAGGCCAACCGCCGCACCGGCCGCCGAGGGCGGGGGGCCAGGGACAGGCCGGTCTTCGACGCCATCGTCCTCGATGCCCCACCGACCGGCCGCGTCGTGCGCTTCCTGTCCGTCAACTCCGAGGTCGCCGGCCTGGCCAAGGTGGGGCCGATCCGCTCCCAGGCCGACTCGATCACCACGATGCTCATGGCGCCGCAGACCGTCGTCCACGTCGTCACGCTCCTCGAGGACATGCCGGTGCAGGAGACCGTCGACGCGATCCGCGATCTTGCCGCGGCGGGCTTCCGGATCGGCGGGGTCGTCATCAACCAGGTGCGCGAGCCGCTCCTGGGCGCGCGCCAGCTCGCGGCTGCGGCCAAGGGGTCCATCGACCGTGGGGCAGTCGCGGCCGGCCTGCGCGCGGTCGGGCTCAAGACCAGTGACGGGGTCCTGGACGGCCTGGCCGACGAGGCCCGCGACCATGCGATGCGCGTGGCCCTGGAGCGCGAGCAGCTCCAGGTCATCGACGCCCTGGACCGGCCGACCTACCGCCTGCCGTCCCTGCCTGAGGGGGTCGACTCGAACGCCGTCCACGAGCTCGCTGACCTGCTCACCGACCAGGGGATGGTCCCGTGAGCGCCGCACAGAGCTCTCGGGCCCGGGCCCCGAGGTTGGACATCGACACGCTCCTCGCCGACCGGGGCACCCGCATCATCGTCTGCTGCGGAGCGGGCGGGGTGGGCAAGACGACGACCGCCGCCGCCCTCGGCCTGCGCGCGGCCGAACAGGGCCGTCACGTCGTCGTCCTCACCATCGACCCGGCCCGCCGCCTGGCCCAGTCCCTCGGCCTGAGCGAGCTCGACAACACGCCGCGACCCGTCGACGGCATCGACCTGTCCACCGGGGGCTCCCTCGACGCGATGATGCTGGACATGAAGCGGACGTTCGACGACGTCGTCCTGTCCCACTCCACGCCCGAGAAGGCCGAGCAGATCCTCGCCAACCCCTTCTACCAGGCGGTGTCCAGCTCGTTCGCCGGCACCCAGGAATACATGGCGATGGAAAAGCTCGGCCAGCTCCGTGCGGAGGCCGACAACGACGGCACGTGGGACCTCATCGTCGTGGACACCCCGCCCTCGCGCTCGGCGCTGGACTTCCTCGACGCCCCGAAGCGGCTCGGGTCCTTCCTCGACGGGCGGTTCATCCGGCTGCTCCTGGCGCCGGCCAAGGTCGGGGGCAGGGCCTATCTCAAAGTCTTCAACGCCGGTGTCCACCTCGTCTCCTCGACGTTGTCGAAGGTCCTCGGCGGGGACATGCTCCGCGACGTGCAGACCTTCGTCGGGGCGCTCGACACGATGTTCGGCGGCTTTCGCGAGCGGGCCGACCTCACCTATGCCCTGCTCAAGCAGGACAGCACGGCCTTCGTCGTCGTGGCCGCACCGGAGCGCGACGCCCTGCGCGAAGCCTCGTTCTTCGTCGACCGCCTCGAGCAGGACGGTATGCCGCTCAGCGGGCTGGTCATCAACCGCGTCCAGCAGGTCTCGGCGCCGGGCCTGAGTGCGTCCCGCGCCCGGGCTGCGGCCGAGCAGCGAGCCGAGGAGGGTGACGACCTGACGGCGGGGCTGTTGCAGCTGCACGCCACGGTGACCGAGACGGCCGACCGTCAGCACCACCTCGCGGGGCGATTCACGGCAGGGCACGCCTCGACCCCGGTCATTGAGGTGCCTGCGTTGGCTCAGGACGTCCATGACGTCGAGGGCCTGCGGGAGGTCGGCGCGGCGCTCGCCGGACGCTGACCCGGGTCCGCCAGGTGCTCAGGAGACCTTGGACGCAGAGACCCGGGCGGCCTGGAAGAGGTTGCGCCACGAGGTGACCCGGGGGTGGCGACGCAACATGGCGCGACGCTCCCGCTCGGTCATACCACCCCACACCCCGAACTCGGTGCGGTTGTCGAGTGCGTCGGCGAGGCACTCGGCGATGACCGGACAGCGCTGGCAGATGGTCTTGGCATCCTGCTGGGCAGCGCCCCGGACGAAGAGGGCGTCGGGGTCGCTCTGCACGCAGCTGCCGAGGGGGGCCCAGTCGATGCGCAGACCCGCGTCGGCCGGGCGTCCCGCAGAATCCTGCCGGCTCGATGCAGCACTGCCCGTGCTCGCGTTCATGGTCGTGATCGTCACGATTGGTTCCTCATTTCCCCTGTGTCCTGACGGGGCCGTGCGCGTCCACCTTCGGCAGACGTCCTCGGAATGTTCCCCAAAGTGACCATACGAACTGTCGACGTGGGGGACCATGCCCCACATGGGTGGTTTGTGGTAGCGAAGTGACTAGTCCCCCGCCGGGCCGGAGCGTGACCGAGCCGAGTCCTCGCGCTCCCCGAGCGACCGATCCGACCGGGTTACTGTTGCCCCATGCATGCCGGACGCACGACGAACATCGCCAGCATCATCAGCCTGCTGGGCGCCTTCCTGGCCGCGGCCGTGGTCATGGGGCTGCTCACGGCAGGTCTGGTCATGCCAGCGGTCGGCGCGGCCGGCGCCGTGACCCGGTCCGGGGTGGACGTCTTCGACGCCCTCCCGAGCGCGTTCACCGCCTCGGTGCTGTCGCAGCAGTCGCGGATCCTCGACTCCGCCGGCAACGAGCTCGCGACGCCCTACGAGGAGAACCGCGTCATCGTCCCGCTCGCCAGCGTGGCCCCGATCATGCGCACGGCGCAGGTCGCCATCGAGGACAGCCGCTTCTACGAGCACGGCGGCATCGACGTGCGCGGCGTCGTGCGCGCCATGGTCTCCAACGCGGCCGGAACGTCCACCCAGGGCGGGTCGACGCTGACCCAGCAGTACGTCAAGCAGACGCTGCAGGCCACCGCGATCAAGGCCGGTGACACCACCGCCGCCCAGGCGGCCGTCGCCCGCTCGGGCCTGGCGGGCCTGACCCGCAAGCTCCAGGAGCTGAAGTACTCGATCCAGCTCGAGAAGACCATGTCGAAGGACCAGATCCTCCAGGGCTACTTCAACCTCGTCTACTACGGGGACCAGGCCTACGGCGTCGAGGCCGCCTCGCGGCACTACTTCGGGGGCAAGAGCGCCAAGGACCTCACCCTCCCCGAGGCGGCCCTGATCGCCGGACTCGCCCAGAACCCCGGCACCTCGGACCCCGTGCACTTCCCGGAGCGCGCCCAGGCACGGCGCAACGTCGTCCTCGACCGGATGTCCGAGCTGGGGCTCATTGCGCAGCCTGACTACCTGGCCGCAAAGGCGGTCCCGATCGCGAGCATGATCAAGGTCCCCCCGACCCAGAGCTCCTGCGCCAAGGCTGGCGACAACGCCTACTTCTGCGACTACGTGCTGCGCTACCTGTTGACCGACCCCTCCCTCAACGCCGCCCTCGGGGCGACCCAGGAAGAGCGCAAGAAGAACATCTACGGCGGGGGGCTGACCATCGTCACTACCCTCGACGCCAACGCGGCGCAGGTGGCGCGTGAGGAGATCGCCAAGCGGGTCCCCAACGTCAACGACGCGGAGATCGGCGCGGCCGCCGTGGTGATCGACCCCAAGAATGGCGCCGTCAAGGCGATGGCCCAGAACACCAAGTACAACAACACCGCAGTCGCCCCCGGTGAGACCAGCATCAACTGGGCGGTGGACACCAAGTACGGCGGCTCGCTCGGCTTCCAGTTCGGCTCGACGGAGAAGGCCTTCGCCCTCGTCACCGCCCTGGAGCAGGGGATGTCGATCAACTCCACGGTGGATGCCAAGGCCGGGGGGCCGGACCTGCAGGCGACCTACACCAGCGCGGAGTTCCCCGGCGACTGCGGGCTGGGCAAGTCGACCTGGAAGGTCAAGAACGACGGCGACACCAAGGCCGGGCCCATCTCGCTCGTCAAGGCCACGGCTGACTCCGTCAACACGGCCTTCGTCCAGCTCGTGTCCCAGCTCGGAGCCTGCAACGTCCGGGCGACCGAGACCCGGATGGGCCTGCGCCAGGCAGACGGCAAGGAGATCAAGCCCTATCCAGCGGCGATTACCCTCGGCACCGACAACGTCTCACCGATGACCGTCGCCAGCGCCTACGGCAGCCTCGCCAACGACGGGATCCGCTGCACCCCGGTCCCGATCGTCAGCATCACCGGTCCCGACCAGAAGGCGCTGCCGGCTCCGGCGCCGGGGCAGGGCAACTGCGCCAAAGTCGTGGAGCCGGAGGTGGCCCACGGGGTCGCCAACATCATGAGCAACGTCCTCACCGTGGGCACTGCGCGCAAGAGCGCGCTCGATGGTGGTCGCCCGGCTGCGGGCAAGACCGGCACCTCGGACCGCAACAACGAGACGTGGTTCGTCGGCTACACCCCGCAGCTGACGACCGCCGTGTGGGTCGGGACGCCGAACGACAAGAGCAACAGCCAGACCCTCGACAACGTGACGCTGGCGGGCCAGTTCTATGACGTCGTCCACGGGTCGAGCGTGGCCGCCCCGACGTGGAAGGGGATCATGGACCGGCTGCTCGCCTCGTCGCCGGTCATCCCCTTCCCGCCAGTGGTCGACCAGATCGTGACCAGCGACCTGATTGCAGTGTCCGACGTCGTCGGACAGTCAGTCGCTGACGCGACCGCGAGCCTGGAGGCGCAGGGCTTCACGGTCACGGTGGGGCGCCGGTCCTCCTCGAACTACCGGCAGGGGACCGTCTCGGGCACGGACCCCGGTGGCCTGGCCAGCCGCGGCTCGACCGTCCAGTTGATCGTCTCCACGGGGCCGGCGCCGGTCCAGCGCCAGCCGGTCCAGCCGGTCCAGCCGACGAGACCGGCGCAGACGGCCAGACCCGCGAGACCGGTCCCTTCGGCTCCAACACCGGTCCCGGTCCCTGCTCCGGCTCCTGCCCCTGCTCCGGCTCCTGCCCCTGCTCCGGCTCCTGCCCCTGCTCCGGCTCCTGCCCCTGCTCCGGCTCCTGCCCCGGCCCCTGCACCGCCGCCGGCGGTGCAGCCGCCACCTGCGGCGCCCGTCGCTCCGGGTCCCGCGCCGGCAACCCCGTAACGCCCGCCCACCGCACGACCTGACCCCCCGTGACCGGCGGGCGGCGCGGATCCTCGACTGCCCCGCTGTCGTCTCAGGGCGAGGTCAGGGCCTTCTTCACCAGGGCTGCCACTCGCCCGCCGTCGGCCCGACCTGCCACGAGCGGCTGGACAGCCTTCATGACCAAGCCGATCTGCGGCATACCCGTCGCTTCGGTCTCGGCAACAGCCTGCGCCACCAGCGCCGCGAGCGCGGCGTCGTCGAGCTGGGTCGGCAGGTAGCCCTCGAGAATCGCGAGCTCCGCTTCCTCCTTGGCCGCAAGCTCCGGCCGTGCCGCGTCCACGTATGCCGTGGCTGCCTCCTTGCGCTTCTTGGCCTCCTTGGCCACCACCTTGAGGACGTCGTCGTCGGTCAGCTCGCGGGCGACCTTGCCGGAGACCTCCTCGGTGGTGACCGCGGCGAGCGCCATCCGCAGGGTCGCCGACCGCACCGCGTCGCGGCTGCGGATCGACTCGGTGAGATCGGACTGGAGGGTCGCCTTCAGGGTGCTGCTCATGCAGAGGAGTCTCTCAGGTGGGGGCAACCCGATTGTCGGGGCCGGTCGGGGCCAGCGGGCGGGGTGGCTCCAGGACCTGAAAGGATGGACTGATGCACGCCCTCACTCGCACCGGCCTAGCCGTGGCTGCCGCCGGTCTCGGGGGTCTGGGATACGCGTCCCTGATCGAGCGCAACGCCTTCGTCCTGCGGCGACGAAGTGTCCCGGTCCTGCCCCGGGGACACCGACCGCTGAGGGTCCTGCACCTCAGCGACCTGCACCTTGTGCCGGCGCAGCGTCGCAAGTCCGCCTGGGTGCGCTCGTTGGCCGGGCTGCGGCCGGATCTCGTCATCAACACCGGTGACAACCTGGCGCACTCCGAGGCCGTCGCGGTCACGATCGAGACCTTCGCGCCACTGTTCGACGTGCCGGGCGTCTTCGTCCTCGGGTCGAACGACTACTTCGCGCCCCGGCTGAAGAACCCAGCGCGCTACCTGACGGAACGGTCGCGGAAGGGCACAGGGGAGTCAGCTCGGCTGCCCACCGAAGACCTTGTCCAGGGGCTGCGCGAGGGGGGCTGGGTCGACCTGACCAACACCCGGGCCCACGTGGCCGTCGCAGGTGCTGAGATCGAGTTCGTCGGGGTGGACGACCCGCACCTCAACTACGACCGCTACGCCCTCGTCGCGGGGGCGTCCGACCCGGCGGCGCTCCTGACCATCGGCGTGACCCACGCGCCCTACCAACGGATCCTCGACGCCATGACGTCCGACGGTGCCTCCCTCGTCGTCGCGGGTCACACCCACGGGGGGCAGTTGTGCCTCCCCGGGTACGGCGCGCTGGTGACGAACTGCGACCTCGACCCCGGACGGGTCAAGGGGGTGTCGCGCTGGTGGCCGGGGGCGGGTGCGGACCTGTCGGCTCCGGTGCCGTCCGACGCAGCCTGGCTCGAGGTGTCGGCCGGTCTGGGGACTTCGCCCTACGCGCCCGTGCGGTTCGCGTGCCGGCCCGAGGCGACCCTGTTGACCCTGGAGCCGGTGGCCTGACGGTTGGCGCCCGGCGGAGCCCGACCTCCGGGGGGGGAATCGGGCCGTGTGCGCGCTCCTTCA
>NZ_JBKJPP010000179.1:0-8824 GCF_046595215.1 Lapillicoccus sp.
CGCCAAGCTCGACTCGCGGCTCAAGGACAAGGACATGGGTCTCGAGCTGACGACCATGGCCAAGGCCCTGTTGGCCAAGCGCGGCTACGACCCCGTGCTCGGTGCGCGCCCGCTGCGGCGCACCATCCAGCGCGAGATCGAGGACGTGCTGTCCGAGAAGATCCTCTACGGCGAGCTCAAGGCCGGCGAGTTCGTGCTGGTGGACGCCACCGGTGACGAGAAGGACTCGACCTTCATCTTCACCGGTTCGCGCAAGGAGGACACCCTCCCGGAGATCCCGGACACCCCGCCCGTCGACACCGTCGGCGGCGGCCCCCAGGACTCCACGGGAGCAGTCTCCGGCTGAGCGGATGACACAGGGCGGCCCCGGGACATCGCTCCCGGGGCCGCCCTGCGTCTGCCGACCGGCGCCCAGGGACGTAGGCTGTCCTTGGGCGCCCCCGGGCACGGTCGCCGCGCGGCGCTCGCAGGAGCAGCGCGACGCGCGGGGCGAGCACCGCCACGGAGCGCCCAGCCCACCGGCCCTCGGGCACCCGGCGCACCAGTGTCAGGTCCCCGTCAGCCCGTTGCGACGACCTGCGCCGCCGGCGCCGTCCCTGTTGGGGATCCGGGCCGTCGACAACCGCCGCGTCACCAGGAGGAGCATGCCGCCCACGGTCCGCCGTCGGACGTCCGGTCGCCCGGGTCCCCGCAAGGGCTCGACCCGCCTCGACGACCCCGCGCCCGTCATCCCGGTCCTCGCCCGCCGGGTCCGAGAGGTCGAGGCCAAGTCCGACAAGGGCAGGGTCGGACCCACGAACCGGACGAAGTTCCAGGTCATCGCCCTGCTGGTGCGCGAGGAACGCGCACGGATCAGGGATGACGCCTCGCTCACCGGGGCAGTGAAGGCCGAGCTGCTCAAACGGCTCGACGGGGTGGCGACAATCCTGGCCCGCATCGCGGCCCGGGACACGAGCCTGCTCACCCTGCTCGACGACAAGGCGACCCCCGGTCCGGCCGCCCAGCGGATCCGCCGCGACTGGCTGCTCGAGTCGGGGGCCGAGCTCGCCCCCGAGGAGCTGGTCATCGCCGTCCCCGAGCCCAGCCGCGCCGCCCCGATCCCGGCGGAGCTCGCGGCCCGGCAGGTCGTGCCCGCCTCGGTGCCGTCACGGGTGTTGGCCAACCCGTTCCTCGCGCCCGACCTGGACCGGGCCCGCGAGCCGGAGTTCGTGCCCGGGCGCCTCGCCGGGTGGGACCTCATGGACCCGCTCTACCGCGCCTTCGAGCAGGGCGCGGGGGGCGCCGCCGCCTCGATGGAGCTCCCCGAGACGCCGCTGTTCGACCGGTTCTCCCCGCCCGGGTCGCAGGTCATGGCCCACCAGGCACGGCTGCTCGAGGCCGTGCGTGAGGGACACCGCACCTTTCTGCTCGCCGACGAGCCGGGTCTGGGCAAGACCGCCCAGTCCGTCATCGCCGCCTCCGTCGCCCACGCCTACCCGATGCTCGCGATCGTGCCCAACGTCGTGAAGATCAACTGGGCCCGCGAGGTGCAGCGCTGGACGCCGCAGCGCCGCGTCACCGTCATCCACGGGGACGGGCGCGACGTCGACGCCTTCGCCGACGTCTTCGTCGTCAACTACTCGGTCCTCGACCGACACCTGTCGTGGCTCTCGACGCTCGGGTTCCGCTCGATGGTCGTCGACGAGGCCCACTTCATCAAGAACCTCAGCTCCCAGCGCTCCCAGCACGTCCTCGCCCTGGCGGACCGGATCCGGGAGAACACCCCCGGCGGCAACCCGCTCCTCATGGCCCTCACCGGGACGCCGTTGATCAACGACGTGGAGGACTTCCACGCGATCTGGCGCTTCCTCGGCTGGATCAAGGGCGGCAAGCCCGGCCCGGACATCGTCCGCCGGCTCGAGGACTCGGGTTACACCCCGGCCGACCGCGGCTTCTACCCCCACGCGCGGGCCGCCGTCATCGACATGGGCATCGTGCGCCGCCGTAAGATCGACGTCGCCAAGGACCTTCCCGAGAAGCGGATCGCGGACCTACCCGTCGAGCTCGATGACGACCTCGGTCGGTCGATCCGGCAGGCCGAGCGTGACCTCGGCCGGCGCCTGCTGACCAAGTACCGTCGGTTGCTCGAGACGCGGGAGGTCGTCGCCGCGGACGACGAGGACGACCTCGAGGACGACAGCAAGGGCGGGGACGGTCACGACACGGAGCTGATGCGTCGGGTCGCCCTCGCCGAGCTGGAGTCGTCCTCCTCGAGCTCGGGCACGGAGAACGTCTTCACCATGGTCCGCAAGATCGGTCAGGCCAAGGCGGCCCTGGCGTCGGACTACACCGCCCAGCTCGCCCGCTCCGTCGGCAAGGTCGTGTTCTTCGCCAAGCACATCGACGTCATGGACACCGCCGAGCGGATGCTCGCCGACGGCGGCCTGCGCACGGTCTCGATCCGGGGTGACCAGACGACGGCCCAGCGCCAGCGGGCCATCGACGCCTTCCAGAGCGACCCGGCCGTCTCGGTGGCGGTCTGCTCGTTGACCGCGGCGGGGGTCGGCCTCAACCTCCACGCCGCCTCCAACGTCGTCCTCGCCGAGCTCTCGTGGACGGCCGCCGAGCAGGGACAGGCGATCGACCGGGTGCACCGCATCGGCCAGGACGAGCCGGTAACGGCATGGCGGATCCTCGCCGCCGGGACCATCGACTCGAGGATCGCCGAGCTCATCGACTCCAAGCAGGGTCTGGCAGCCCGCGCCCTCGACGGCAGCGACGAGGAGGTCTCCTCGGGCGACAGCCTGCAGGTCGAGGCCCTGATCCACCTGCTCGGGCAGGCGTTGGAGGACCCGGCGAATGCTCGCTGAGCCGACGGGTGCCGGCCTCGGCCCGCGAGCCCGCGACGGCGGCGCGCGTGACGACCGCGGTGAGCACCCGGCATACCCCACGCCCGTGGACGTCGCGGTCCGTCGCGCCCGCACCCCCGACGTGCGGGCGATCCGGCGGATCGTCCGGCCGCTGTCGGCCGAGCGCACGCTCATCGCGAAGGACGCGGTGGCCTACTACGAGTCGGTGCACGAGTTCCGCGTCGCCGAGGTCGATGGTGTCGTCGTCGGGTGCGGCGCTCTGCATGTCATGTGGGAGGACCTCGCCGAGATCAGGACGCTGGCCGTGGCGCAGGGCCACGTCCGCACCGGCGTCGGGGCGGCCCTGCTGCGGGGCCTGATCGACGACGCGCGCGACCTCGGCGTGCAGCGCGTCTTCTGCCTGACCTTCGAGACGGAGTTCTTCGGGCGGCACGGGTTCGACGTCATCGAGGGCCGGGCAGTGGCCCCGGAGGTCTACGCCGAGATGCTGCGCTCCTACGACGAGGGCGTGGCCGAGTTCCTCGACCTCGAGCGGGTCAAACCCAACACCCTCGGCAACACCCGGATGCTGCTCACCCTCTGACGACGCGTGGCGCCGGGGCCGCCGAGGCTGCCGGGCCGACATAGTTGGCCAGCCACTCGCCGAGTGGGCGGATCGCCCGCCAGTCCGTCCGGACCCGGCCCACCACCCGTGCGCTGGCGACCCAGGCCGGCATCCCGTGGTCGCGCCAGGCGATGAGGCTCTTGTGGCGCAGCAGCTCGACCCGGGGATGGTCGGGCGCAACGCCCCGGGGCCGGGTCTTCAGCAGGTCGCCGCCGACCTCGAAGCGCTGTCCCCGCAGCTGTTCGACGATCGACTCCAACCGGGTCCCGGCGGCCTCGTCGTCCACGGCCGCCCGGTAGCGCTCCACCTGGTCGGGGGAGTTGTGGAAGGAGCCGCCGCCGGTGGTCAGGCCCCCGGGTCCGACCGCGAGGTAGAGGCCCATCCCGTCGGCCAGCTGGACAATGGCCCCCTGCCGGTCCTTGTAGGGCGTCTTGTCCGTGGTGTAGCGCAGGTCGCGGTGGGGCCGGTAGATCTTGGCCTCCCCGAACTCGGCACTGAGGGCGTCGGTGAGCTCGGTGACGGGGTGCCGCACGCTCGCCTCGTAGCGGTCGGCATTCGCGGCCCACCACTCGCGGGTGTTGTGCTCGGCCAGCTCCGTGTAGAAGGCCGCCGCGTCGGCCGGGATACCCGCGAATCCGCTCATGTCCGAGAGGGTATGCCGGTCGGCCGGGTTGGCACGACCGTCGCATCGCCGCAGGCCGGTCTCGATGGGGGTCCCGCCGGGCCTCACCGGGTCGCGGACCAGATCCGCCGCACGACGTCCTCGATGTCGGGTTCCTCGATGGTCAGGTCGCGCACCTCGGCCCGGGCGCTGACGGCCGCGAGCACAGCGGCCGCAGTGGTCGCCTCGGCGTCGAACGCCAGCCGCTGGCGCAGACCGTCGCCCTCCGCCGTGAGCAGCGACGTGTGCGGTATGCCGTGCAGCGGCGGGGTGGGTGCGGCGAGGTCGACGACGAGCACCCGCCGCGCCCCGACCCTGCCGGCGAGACCGGTGAGGGTGCCGTCGAAGGCCAGCCGTCCGTGGTCGACGACGAGCACGCGGTCACACAGCCGCTCGATGTCGCCCATGTCATGGGTCGTCAGGAGCAGCGTGATGCCGCGCTCGGCGCGCTCGCGGCGCAGGAACTCACGCAGGCGCTGTTTGCTGAGCACGTCGAGCCCGATCGTCGGCTCGTCGAGGACCAGCAGGTCGGGGGAGTGCATCAGCGCGGCGGCGATCTCGGCCCGCATCCGCTGGCCCAAGGACAGCTGCCGGACCGGCGTCCGGAGGGTGTCGGCCATCTCGAGCTGGTCCACGAGCACGCCGGCACGGGCCCGGACCGCGGCCCCGTCCATGCCGTGGATGGCCCCGAGGATGGTGAACGACTCGTGCAGCGGCAGGTCCCACCACAGCTGGGTCCGCTGTCCGAAGACCACGCCGACCCGCCGCGCCACGTCCGTGCGCCGGCGCACCGGGTCGAAGCCGCAGGTCCGCACCGTCCCCGAGGTCGGGCGGAGGATGCCGGTGAGCATCTTGATCGTCGTCGACTTCCCGGCGCCGTTGGCGCCGATATAGCCCACGGCCTCGCGGGGTTCGACCCGGAACGTCATCCGGTCGACCGCGGTCAGGTCGTCCCCGCGCCGCAGCCCCGCCCCGCGCCGTCGGAAGACCCTGGTGAGCTCCTCGACCTCGATGATCGGTCCGGACGTCTCGCTGCTCCTCATCCGCCTGCTCCTTGGTAGTGCCTGGTCGCGATCCGCCACAGTGTCAACGCCACACCCCACGCCGCGGCGGCGATGAGCGGTGTCAGCCACCCGAGCCAGGTCGGCAACAGGTCGGCGCCGGGGACGTCGAGGATGATGACCGCCGGCAGGTAGGCGATGAACGCGGCCGGGATCACGAAGGTGAAGAGGATCCTCAGCGGGTTGGGGAAGACCTGCGCCGACTGCTGCGCGGCATACGCGCCCCCGTAGGTGAACCCGTTGGTGAACTCCGACCCGTCGACGAGGAAGAACTGCAGGGCGCTCGCGGCGGTGAAGAGGGCGCCGACGATGGCGGTGCCGGCCACGATCGCGATCACGAGCATCGAGACGGTGGCCGGCGACCAGGCGATCTCGTTGTGCCACAAGGCAATGACGAGCACGACCACGGCTACACCGAGGCGGCCGAACCGTCTCAGTGACACGTCGCTCGTCACGAGCTGCGCGAGGAGCGGCAGCGGACGCAGGTAGAACGCGTCGATGGTGCCCGCCCGGATGTAGGTCGGCAGGTTGTCGAGGTGGCCGACGACCATGTCGGCCACGGAGAACCCGATGTTCGACAGGGCGAAGACGAGCAGCGCCTGGGTGAAGGTCAGCCCGCCGAGCCGCGGCACGTTGTGGAAGATGACGTAGACCTCGGCGAGCTCGGTCAGCCCGACCATCACCGTACCGATGACGTCGGTGGCGAACGAGGCCCGGTAGGACGTCTGCGCCCGCATCCGGGCCCGCAGGATCACCCCGTATGCCGTGAGGTTGCTAGCCACCCTGCACCTCCAGCCGGCGCCGCCCCAGCCTGGTCATGACCTGCCCGAGCGCGAGCGCTGCCGTCGCCCAGAGCAGCTGGGTGAGCAGCAACGGTAGGGCGTCGGCCGGCGAGGCCCGGCCACTGAGCAGGTCGATGGGCGTCTGGAGCATCGACGGGAACGGCGTCGCGTGGGCGATGAGCTGGAGCCAGTCGGGGAACCAGTGGACGGGCACGTAGAGCCCACAAAGGAATCCGCTCACCACGACATAGGCCAGTTGAGGCCCGCGGCTCTCGACGAGCCAGAAGGAGGTGAGGTTCACGGCATACCGGCAGCCGAACGAGATGAGGACGGCGAGCAGCGTGCTCAGCAGCGCAAGCGGCCACAACCACGGGCTCTGGGGGAGGGCGATGCCGAAGGTGACCGCCCCGATGAGGATACTCGGCACCCCCCGCGCGAGGAACTGCAGGACGGCTCGACCGAGGTCCGTGGCGAGGTAGGCGACCTGGGGGTCGATCGGTCGGGCGAAGTCGACGGCGATGTCGCCTGACCGGACGCGGGTCGCGACCTCGCTCCACTGGAAGAGGTTGACCGAGGCGATGAGTCCCTGTGACCACCAGACGAACGAGCTGATCTCACCGGCGTCGTAGCCGGCGATGCTCGTGCCGGCGGAGGCGAGCGCGGCGAGCAGGATCGAGGCCCGGATCAGGCCGAAGACGGTGTTCGTCGTCAGGCCGGCGAGCGTCGCGAGACGGTAGGTGGAGTACCGGCGAAACCCTGCACGGGCCAGGATCCAGGTGGTCTTGGCGGTCCGGCGCACAACTGCGAGAACTTACCCCCCGCCGGGGCCGCGAGCAAGGGGTCGGCGTCGGCCACCGCTCGATAAGGTGCTCGGCATGAGCGACGTCGACCTCGTGGTGGTCATGGGCGTCTCCGGCTCCGGCAAGACCACGGTGGCCAGGGGGATTGCGTCCAGCATGCACTGGCTCTTCGCCGAGGGCGATGCCTTCCACCCCGAGGCCAACGTCCAGAAGATGCACAGCGGCATCCCGCTGACCGACGAGGACCGCTCGCCGTGGCTGCGCCTGGTCGGCGAGTGGATCTCCGAGCAGGAGTCGGCGGGCCGCTCGGCGGTGATCACCTGCTCGGCGCTGCGCCGGGCCTACCGCGACCTGCTGCGCGAGGGACGCCCCCACGTCCGCTTCTGTCACGTCAGCGCCCCCCAGGACCTGATCCAGGATCGCCTCGACCTCCGGGCCGGCCACTACATGCCGGCGTCGCTGCTGCCCAGCCAGATCGCGACCCTCGAGCCGCTGCAGCCGGACGAGCCCGGGGTCGTGGTCTCGGGAGACGGCTCCCAGGCCGTTGTCCTGGCCAGCGCCCTGAGTGCGCTCGGCCTCACCCCACCTGACTGACCACCCCCCACCGCCCGGAGGTCCCATGAGTGCCCTCTCCCTCTTCTCCACCGCTGACCCGGCACCCGTGTATGCCGGGAACGGCCAGCTCGTGCTGGCCTGCCTCCTCGGGATCGCCACCGTCGTGGTGCTCATCACGGCCGCCAAGGTCCACCCCTTCCTGTCGCTGATCCTCGGGTCCGCGGTGCTCGGCGCGGCGGCCACCATGCCCCCGTCGGTGATCACCGCGAGCTTCGTCAAGGGCTTCGGCGACACGGCCGGCGGTGTCGGCATCCTCATCGCCCTCGGCGCCATGATCGGCAAGCTGCTCGAGGACTCGGGCGGGGCCAACAAGATCGTCCAGACCATCATCGGGCGGGTCGGGCCGGGCAGGCTGCCGTGGGCGATGGCCCTGATCGCCGCGATCATCGGGCTGCCACTGTTCTTCGAGGTCGGGGTCGTGCTGCTCGTGCCCGTCGTCCTCCTCGTGGCGCGCCGGGTCAACCTCTCGGTGATGAAGGTCGGCATCCCCGCCCTGGCCGGGCTGTCCGTGCTCCACGGACTCGTGCCTCCCCACCCCGGGCCGCTGACCGCGATCGCGCTCCTCAAGGCTGACCTCGGCATCACCCTGCTCTACGGCCTCGTCGTCGCGGTGCCGACCGTCATCGTCGCCGGACCGCTGCTGGCTCGCGTCATCGACACGTGGGTGCCCAAGGCCGCCCCGCTCGCCGTGGGGGCCCCGGCCGAGGGGAGGCCCGCGTCCGTCTTCCGCAAGGGCGCGGGCGCCCGGGCCCGCACCGAGCGGTCGGCGACGGCGACAGCGACCAGGGCCGGCACCGCGGGGACGACCCGCTCGGTCCCCTTCGGCGCCGCCCTCATCAGCATCACCCTGCCGGTGCTGCTGATGCTCGCCGACGCCATCGCCAGGTTGAGTGTGCCCAACGCGAAGTCCGGCGTCCGGGTGGTGCTCGACCTCGTCGGCAGCCCGGTCCTGGCCCTGCTCATTGCGACGATTGTCGCGTTCTTCGCCCTCGGCCTGCGCTCGGGCATGAACCGCGAGCAGATCAGCGCCTCCCTCGGCGGCGGGCTGCCCGGGATCGCCGCGATCCTGCTGATCGTCGCCGCCGGTGGCGGGTTCAAGCAGACCCTCGTCGACGCCGGCGTCGGCACCGTCATCAAGGACTGGGCGACGGGCATGAACCTCTCCGTCCTGCTCCTCGGCTGGCTCGTCGCGGTCGGGATCCGGCTCGGCACCGGCTCGGCCACCGTCGCGACGATCACCGCGGCCGGCATCGTCGGTCCGCTCGCGACGACGCTGACCTCCAGCCACCTGGCCCTGCTCGTCCTCGCCATCGGCTGCGGGTCGCTCTTCTTCAGCCACGTCAACGACGCCGGCTTCTGGCTGGTCAAGGAGTACTTCGGCCTCACCGTCGGCGAGACGATCAAGTCGTGGTCCGTGATGGAGACGGTGATCTCCGTCTTCGGTTTCGTGCT
>NZ_JBKJPP010000032.1:0-11381 GCF_046595215.1 Lapillicoccus sp.
TGCAGGCAGCGAGCATCGCCCGCGGCCCGTCCCGGACCAGCACGTCGAGCAATGACCCGCCAACCCCTGCCGGGGCGTGAGCGTTGGTCTCGTTCTCCTGGTGGACTACCTTGAGCATGGGCGTTCCTTCCCGAACCAGCGCGTCGCTGGCATCGCCGTTTAGCTCGCTGGCCGCCTAGACGCCTATAGACGGACGCCCGGCTCACCCCGGGAACTGCGCGACGGTAGCGACGTTCTCTCGCCGGTTGTCGTACATATCGCGCGTGACCATCAGTTTCTCGGTGGTCCAAACGGTGGGCCGGCCACCGGTACGCCCGCGGGCTTAAGCCGCCGTGAGTCCTGCCAGGTGCGCTCGCGGATGAGGTCGCGCTCGAACTCGGCCGGGGCACCGAACACGTAGAAGATGAGTCTGCCGCCGGGGGTGGAGGTGTCGATGCTCTCAGTCAGGCTTCGGAACGCCACCCCTCGAGAATCGAAGTCCTGCACCAGTTCGATGAGGTGCCGCAGGCTGCGGCCGAGGCGGTCGAGCCGCCAAGCCACAGCGGTGTCCCCCGGCCGGAGCTGGTCCAGCAGGGCGTCTAGCTGGGGGCCGACGCTCAAGCTTGCCGGAGGCCTTGTCGACGAAGACCCGCCCACAGCCGGCTGCGTGGAGGGCGTCGACCTGGAGTGCCTCGTCCTGCTTGAGGGGTGCTGGCCCGGGCGTAGCCCACAAGGAAATGTTCCAATGGAGTCTCAGTACTCATCAAAGAGCCTCCTTCTGAGACGTTAATGTCGGACACGGGTTCTGGAACGGCGAAATGCCCTCGACCGGGATGGTCACGGGGCGTCTCAGAAACGCTTGATAATGAAGTCGACCCCGGCCAGATCGGTCGAGGCGCCATCGACAATGACGTCAGTGATGCAGCAGCAGTCACGAGCTGCGCGACCGGGGGATTCGGGCCAGTGGAGGGGCCCCCGGCTCGCTCGGCGATGCAACCTGCGCCGCCGCATGATGATCGGTAGGACTGTGCGGGTGACGGCGTGGTTGCCGAGCCGAGCAAGCGCCGGGCGATGTAGCCGGCGGGAGCCAGGCGCGCGCCGTAGCGTCTGGGTCAGCCGGATGTGGGGAGCTAGTTTTCGTGCCACCACGGGGTCTCGAGGAATCCGCGCTTGATGGTCAGCAGCTCGACGTTCGCTGTCCAGCCGAGGACTCCGTCGATCTTGCCCAGCCGTTGGGTCAGGAAGGTGTAAACGTCTTCGGTGGTTGGCATGATCACCTCGCAGATCAGGGATCCGCTCAGCGTGGCGGCGAGGAAGCGCACGCCCACCACCGAGGCTAGCTCCCGAGCCAGGTCGTCCAACCGCGAAGGAGTGACCGTGATGTTGAGGATGATCTCCGACTCAAACCCCAACGCGGAGGCAGCGACGAGGGTCAGGACCCAGGCGCAGCCGCGCTCACGCATGGTGTCGAACCTGCGCCGGACTGTGCTCTCGTTGACCCCGAGTAGCTCTGCAACGGACCTCAGGCTGGCCCGGCCGTCCTCCCGCAGGGCCTTGAGGATGAGCAGGTCTGTTTCGTCGAAGTGGGAAGGGTCGCAGGTGTGTGGCTCCTTGCTGTCGAGCGGCTGCGGTTCCGACGGGGAGATCAGCTGCTGAGCCCAGCTTTGGCTGACCTTGTAGGTGTGCAGGACGAGGTCGCTCTGGCAGACCTCCACGCCGTCGAGGGCCTGGATCTCGTTGATCAGCCGGCCATGGAGTGACTCTGCCTTCTTGCACACGAGCTCGGCAAGCAGGTCGCAGCTGCCGGTGACCAGGCAAAGGAAGCGCAGGTCCGTGCGCGTGGCCAGCGCGCGGGCCACCTCCATCTGCTTGCCGGCCGCGCAGCCGATTCGCAGCATAAAGAGGTCGGCGGCCCCTGGGGAGTTGATATCTCTGCTCACCCCGATCCGCACCGCTCCGGACTGGAGCAGCTGCTGCCCTCGGCGGGTGATCGTTGCCACCGACGTCCCGGACCGCTCGGCGATGTCGGTCCAGCTCGCTCGCCCGTCCGCCTGCAACCCGGCGATGATTTGGCGGTCCAGCTCGTCGAAGTCGGTCGGGATTATCGGCACCTGCTACCTCCGCGTGTGAGACAGAGCCTCGGACAGGAACTCCCGGACGACGCGCTGGAACTTCTTCGACTCCTCGATCTGCGGGGAGTGGCCCGACTCCTCGAAAACCTCCAGGCGTGAACGGGGGATGAGCGTCGAGATCGTATCGCTGCATGCGACGGGGGTGATCCAGTCGCCGCGTCCAACCGTGACCAGGGTGGGACAGGTGACCGCGCCCAGTCTGTCCTTGATGTCGTATGACGGCATGTTCTGGGTGAACGCCCAGTTGTGCGTTTCGTAGCGGTACGTTGTGGCTTCAACCTTCTGCTGCACCACCGTGGGGTCGTACACATGGTCGTAGAGGGGGAGGATCTCCGCCCAGCACTCGCGCAGGTCGGCGTTGTCCCGGGTCCTGCCCTCCATGATCCGGTGGAACTTGTCCAGGTCGAGCTCGACCCGGGCACTGGACAGCGCGTTAGCGCGGGCCATCGCCTCGTTGGCGTTGTCTGCTGAGGTGTCGCGTAGCACCATCCCCAGCAGGCGATCCGGGTGGCGGATCGCATACTCCATGGCGATGAACCCTCCGTAGGAACCACCAGCCATGATGAAACGCTCAGCGCCGACCCACACCCGCAGCCCCTCCACGTCCGCGGCCCACTGCTCGTGGGTCAGTGGGCCCTTGCCCTCACTCTGACCGGACCCACGAGCGTCGAAGACGACGACCTTGTAGGTGTCCGAAAGGGGCCCGAAGCTGCCTTTGGGCTCAGCCAGCGTCCCCAGACCGGGTGCGCCGTGGTGAACGATCAGCACCGGTGCGTCGTCCGGCCCGAGGACCTCGACGTGCAGGCGGTTGTCGTTGATGTCGACAAACATGCGTTCTCATCTCTCACTGGGCGAGCGCGGTCAGGCGCCGATGACGATGTCCTCGAGGGACTTGGGGTATGCCGTGAACGGCACCGCGCCGTCGGCGGTGATCCGCATGGAGTCCGAGATCCGGTAGCCGGCGTGGCCGGGGATGTAGATCCCGGGCTCGTTGGACACGACGAAGCCCTCCTCGAGGACCGTGTCGTCGCCGTCCTCCAGCCATGGCGGCTCGTGCATCCCGACCCCGATGCCATGGCCCTGTCGGTGTTGGAGGAACTCACCGAGACCCGCCTCGCGGATGACGTCCAGGCACAGGGCGTTCGACTCGGCGCAGGTCAGCCCCGGCCTGAGGGACTCGACCCCCAGCTGCTGGGCGGCGCGGACCGCCTCGTAGTAGCGCTTCTGCTCTGCGCTGGGCTCGCCGAGGATGAAGGTGCGCTCCCCCTCGACGAACCGACCGCCCACGGCGCACCCGAGGGACAGCATGAAGGTGTCCCCCGGGCGGAGCCGGTAGGAGGACGGCAGCCCGTGCGGCTTGGCACTGTTCGGTCCGGCATACACGAGACCCCCCGCGAGGAAGCCGAGGACGACCACGTCCTCATGTTCGGCATACATCGTCGACGTGCCGACACCGCCGACATGGGAGGCCAGCTCCGACTCGCTGGGCATCTGCCCCCCGTCGGCCAACGCATCGGTCACCAAGGCGATCCCCGCGGTCAGCATAAGATCGGTGATCCGTGCCGCCTCCTGGTGCAGTTCGATCTCCGCCGGCTCCTTGACGTAGCGGGCCAGGGTGACGGCGCCTGCGGCGACCAAGTCGCCCTCGGGGAAGGAGCGTTCGAGCAGCCGTAGCCGCGCGACACTCATACTGGGGCCGAAGCCGACCCGTCCCCCGGCTCGGACCGCGCGAGCAAGGATCGTCAGCGGCTCGACGACACCCGGGAACTCCGGATAGGTCACCACCTCGGCCGCGGCCCCCTGCCACTGCGCGTGCTCGCGTTCCAGTGCTGGCACCAGCAGCGTCGGGGGCCCATGCAGTCCGAGATGGACCACGACGGGCCGCTCGCAGGGGTGGTGGAAGAAGCCGGTGAGATAGGCGACGTCATCAGGGTGGTCACAGATGATCGCGGTGAGCCCGTCCTCCTCGAGCCGCGCTCGCACCCGGTCCTGCACCGTGGCGTAGAACCCGGCGTCCAGCCGCTGCCGGAAGCCCACCTCAGGCCTGCCGGGTTCGTGGGTTGCGGGCGTCGTTGTACGAGATGGCGATCAGGGTGGCAGCCACAACGAGCATGAGGATGGCGAGCGAGGGAAACAGCGTGGTCCACCAGGCACTGGTCATCGACCCCGACTGCTGGGAGTCATAGAGGATCCGCCCCCAGGACCAGCTGCTCGGGTCACCCATCCCGAGGAAGGACAGGCCCGCCTCCGACACGACGGCCCTTGAGGCGGTCAGCACCACTGTCACCGTGATCACCGGTGCGACGGCCGGCAGGAGGTGACGGCGCAGGATCCAGCGATGTCCACCGCCGAGGACCCGGGCGGCGTCCATGTAGGGAAGGCCCACCACGGACAAGGCCTGCGAACGGACAACGCGGGCCACCTCAGGCCAGGAGAAGAACGAGATGACCAAGATGATGGTCCCCAGCGACGGCCCAGCGAGTGCCGCAACGAGGATCATCAGCGGCAGCACGGGCAGTGAAAGGGACAGGTCCACGACCATGCCCAGCGCAGCATCGACCTTCGGGAAGTAGGCCCCGAGCATGCCGATCAGGACCCCGATGGTGATCGCCAGGATCGATGCGCTGAATCCGACGGTCATCGAGATCCGGGTGCCCCACACCACCTCGGCGAAGATGTCGCGCCCGAGGTTGTCCGTGCCGAACCAGTGCTCAGCCGACGGCGCCGCGAGAACGGCGTCGCTGAACCCGCTCGGGTATTCGGCAATCCAAGGCGCGCAGACACCGACGACGACAAGGACCAGCATGAGTGCCAGCGCGAACACGCCGATGGGGTTGTGGCGGAAGGCATACCAGGTGGCGGAAGCGGCACCTTCCTGGTCGGCTACCGGCTCCGTGTCGACGTTGGTCAGAAGCACACTCACGCTGTCCTCACTCGGGGGTCAAGGAATCCGTAGGCGAGGTCGGTGACCATGTTGGCCAGGACGACCGTGGCGGCGAGGAGGACGAAGGCCCCCTGTAGCACCGGGAAGTCGAGCCGGATGACGGCTTCGTAGATGGCCCGGCCCACCCCGGGGTAGGCGAAGATCGTCTCCGTGAGCACCGCGCCGCCCACCATGAAGCCAAGCTGCAGGCCGAGCAGGGTCGTGGTCGGCAGCAACGCGTTACGCAGTCCGTGCTTCCACACGACGATCCGTTCGGGCGTGCCCTTTGCCCGCGCCAGCGTGCAGAAGTCCTCACCGAGCGACTCGATCAAAGTGGAACGCAATGTCAGGACGTACGACCCGAGCGACACCAGAACGAGGCTGACACAAGGCAGCACCAGGTGCCGCAGGACGTCGAGGTACCAGGCTGCGCCGTACACGCCCTCGCTGGAGGCTCCGCCGATCGGCAGCCAGCGCAGCTGAAGGCCGAAGACGAAGAGGAAAAAGATGCCGACGCTCGGCACGAAGAGCGACTGTCCCACGACCCCGACCACCTGGACGATGCGGTCAAGCACCCCCTTGGCGTGGGTGGCTGCGACCACGCCAAGGGGGATGCCGACGACCACGGTGAGCAGCAGTGCGGAGCCGGTCAGGAGCAACGTCCAGGGCAGGCGGGACATCAACACGGTGGTAACCGGCTCCGACTGGCTGAACGACATTCCCAGATTTCCATGTACGAGCTCGGCAAGGTACTTGCCGTACTGCACGGGCAGCGGCTGCGTCAGGCCGTACTTCTCCAACAGGTCCTGACGCATCGCCGCGTCCATGTTCGTACTGGCGATCGCCGTCGCCGGGTCCCCCGGCAGGAGCCGAAGCAGAAGGAACGTGATGGTGATGGCGAACCAGAGGGTCACCAACCCGTGGGCCAATCTGCGCAAGGCGAACCAGGCTAACGGAGGCATCAGGACTTCTTTCGGCTCGAGCGGGGAGGGAACGCTACTTCTTCAGCTTGACCTGAGCCAGCGACACCGGGTCGATGATCGAGAGCAGCTCGCTGGGCTTGACCACGAACCCCTCCCACTTGCTGCTGTAGGCGACGTTGAGGTTCTGCACGTACATGATGTTGTCGATCATGTTGCTGTGGACATAGGTTGCGGCCTGCTGGACCAGCTTCTTCTGCTCGTCCTTCACCACCGTCCCCTGCGCCTTGGTGATCAGCCCCGTCAGCGTGGGGTCGTCGACCTGGGAGTAGTTGATCGCCCCACCAGGCAGGTACTGCAACGCCATGTTCGAGACCGGTTCATCCATGATGGCGAACGACCCGGCATAGATGTCGTAGTCGCCGGCCGATGTCTTGGCCAGATAGGTGTTCCGGTCCAGCCCCTTCAGGTCGATCGTGATGCCGGCCTGTGCAGCGCTGTCCTTCATCATCGTGGACCACGCCGAAACCACCGGGTCCTGCAGGGAGTAGATCATCGACAGCGAGAGGTTCTTGACGCCGGCCTGCTCGAGCAGAGACTTGGCCTTGGCCGGGTCGAACTCGTACTCCTTCAGCGACGGGTCCGCAAACTCCTTGAGCGAGTCGGTGATGGGGCTGTTGTTGGCCGTGACGGCCTGCCCCTGAACGGCAACGGCCCGAATGGCCTTGTAGTCCACCGCGTGAGCCAGCGCTTGACGGACCAGGACGTTGTCCATGGGCTTGCGTGTCATGTTATAGGTCACGTGGGTGAAGCCCAGACCAGGCACCTCAGCGACCGTGATGCCGTTCGTGGCCTTGAGGTCCTTGACCTGGGCCGGCGGAAGAGCGTTGGCGATGACGTCGACGTCACCCTTCTTGAGCGCCAGGATCTCGGTGTTCACGTCCGGGTAGACCTTGAAGACGACCTTGGCCAGGCTCGGTTGCCCGCCAGGCGCCAGCGGGAACGAATCCACCCGCTCCATCGTGTAGCTCTGTCCCTTGGCAACAGACGTCAGCTTGTACGGTCCGGCGCTGACCCAGTCGGACGAGTTCGCGAAGTCGTCAATCTTCGCGTTCTTGCCGAACACGTGCTCAGGGACCACGGTCATCCAGAACCCGACCTCCGGCACCACGATGCTGTCCGGCTGCTTGAGGGTGAGCTCGACCCGGGTCGGCGACACGGCAGTCGCCTTCTCGAGGTTGCCCATGAAGCCGAAGACCACGCCCCCCTTGGGTTTCTGCGTCTTGATGGTGTTGATGCTGTAGGCCACGTCGGTCGCTGTCACCTTCGTCCCGTCGCTCCAGACGAAGTCGTCCCGCAGCTCGTAGTAGCCGGTCTTGCCGTCCGCGCTGTAGCCCCACTTGGTGGCCAGGTTCGGCTCCTTCGACCCGACGTTGCTCACGGTCAGCAGTCGCGGGTACATCAGGTCGGTGACCCAGCTGTCGGTCCGGCTGTTGCCCAGCAGGGGGTTGAGGTTCACGACGTCGGTGGTGGTGGCGATGGTGAGGGTCGCGGATCCGGCGGACGCCGAGGTCCCCTGGGCGGCCGAGCCGCTTGGAGCGCTGGGAGCGCAGGCGCCGACCAGGGCCACCACAGCACCGAGCATGACGAGACGAGACGAGAGAGATGAAATCATCAGATCCACACTTCCTCTAGGACGCGGACAATGTTGCCGCCGACGACCGCCGAGATTTCGTGGTCGGAGTATCCGTGTGAGACGAGCCAACCGATGATGTTGTAGAAGCACTCCGCCGGATTCTCGAGCCCGTCGACGTATGGCTGCTTCTCGAACTCGACGTTGGCGTGGGCCTGTCCGATGGACAGGTTGTTGGTGAACGCGTTGTGAAGGCCGACATGGTCGCCGAAGAGGGTGTCCGGGCCAAAGGCCACGTGGTCGATGCCGACGACATCTACCAGGTGGGTGAAATGGTCCATCACCGACTCCAGGGAGTGAGCCGGGTGCTGGCGTGACAGCGTGGTGTGCGGCGCTGCCTCGAGGCCGATCACGCCTCCACGCTCGGCCATCGCCTTGGTGACTGCGTCCGGCTTCATCCGGTTGATCGGCCAGACCTCGCGTGAACCACAGTGGGTCATGAAGATGGGCTTCTTGGAGTGCTTGATCGCGTCCATCGCGGTGACGTCGCCCGAATGCGAGATATCGATGGCGAGACCCAGCTTGTTCATCCGGGTCACGGCCTTCTCGCCAAAGTAGGTCAGGCCGCCGTCACCCCGCTCCTTCAGACCGCTGCCCAGGTAGTTGGCCTCGGAGTAGGCGATGCCGATCTGACGAACGCCGAACCCATAGAGAATGTCGAGCCGGTCGACCTCGTTCTCGATCATCGTGGCCGCCTCGAGCCCGAAGACCAGCGCCATCTTGCCTTGCTCGTGCGCGTCGCGGATGTCCTGCAGGGACTCGCCCTTGACCAGGTAGTCCTGGTGCGCCAGGTCGGCCATCCGCATACCTAGGTCATGCAGGACGTCTACCCACTTCCAGCCCCCGTCGCTGCTGATGCAGCAGGTGCCGTCCATGACGTTGTCGAAGACCGCGGTCATGCCCGAACGAGACAGCCCCTCGTAGCCGGTCAGCTCGCGTCCGGTGCGGATGTAGGTGCGCAGGTCCTGCTGGAGGTTCTCGGGAAAGATCGACGGGTGGTCGTGCAGCGAGATCACCATGTTGTCGCGCAGGAGGCGCTCGGTGCGCTGGGCCTGCTCGTCGGAGAGGGTGAGTCCGGAGTAGGCGGGGACGCGACCGATCTCCTTGGCCATCGGGATGTCGGGATAGTCGACTCCGGCCTCGAGATAGCTGTATGAGCGGTACTGCTTGTACTGCTCAGCGGGTTCTAGCACCGTCTTCTCCTTTGACATGTGGGTCGACAGCCGGATGGATGCGGACCTGAGGCGGTTTATCAGTCGCGCGTGACCGCAGCATTGCAATGATGCGGCGCAAACACAAGTCTCTTGATAGAAGTTCAGCACTCCGTTACGTTGTGCGAGAGAAACCAGCACTGCGTCGCAGGTGGCGCCGCTGGACCCGGGTCGTGAGTTGAGGAGACCGATGACGGCAGCACCCATCGCGGAGCGCCCGTCCGCGCAGCCACCGGGCGAGCCCACTCCGGCCCTGCGCCTGCGGGGCCTGTCAGTCAGCTTCCACAGCAGGCGTGGGGCGATCCCCGCGGTCCGGGATGTCAGCCTCGACGTGGCCCGAGGACAGCTCCTCGCCCTCCTCGGCGAGTCCGGTTCCGGCAAGTCGGTGACGGCACGGGCGATCATGGGCCTGCACGATGCCCGCACCACCGACGTGTCGGCGACCACCCTCGAGGTCGCTGGCGTGAACCTCCAGACGCAGAACGCGGATGAGCTGCGCCGACTACGCGGCTCGACGATGAGCCTGGTCTTCCAGGACGCCCTGTCTGCGCTCAATCCGGTCCTCACCATCGGAGACCAGATCGGGGAGCTGTACCGCCAGCACCACGGCGCGAGTCGCAAGCGGGCCCGCTCGCAGTCCGCGGAGATGCTCTCTCTCGTCGGGATCCCCGGCGCGACGGCACGCATCGACGACTACCCGCACCAGTTCTCGGGGGGCATGCGACAGCGGCTGCTGATCGCCATGGCCATCGCCTTGGAGCCGGAGCTCCTCATCGCCGACGAGCCGACAACGGCGCTCGACGTCACTGTCCAGGCACAGATCCTCGAGCTGCTCGACCGTCTGCGTCGCGAGCTGAACATGGGCGTGCTCCTGATAACCCATGACCTCGGCGTGGTCTGCGAGGTCGCCGACTCCGTCGCGGTCATGTATGCCGGTCGCATCGTCGAGACCGCCTCTGCGGATGCCCTGTTCGACCGTCCCGCCCACCCGTACGCCGAGGCCCTGCTCACGTCCGTCCCGACCCTGGGACACGTGGGATCCGAGCTGCCCGTGATCCCCGGCAGCCCACCGGTCCCAGCCGCCCTCCCGTCCGGGTGTGCCTTCCATCCCCGATGCGCCTGGGCTGTCGAGTCATGCCGGACTACCCGCCCAGAGCTGCGCACCGTGACCCAGGGCCGGCAGGCCGCCTGCCTTCGGGCCGAGGAGGTCATCCGTGTCGAACGCTGAGATCGTCCTGAGTGCCAGCAACCTCACCAAGACCTTCCACGTCGGCCGTACCGGCTTCAGCCGAAGCAAGGTGAGCGCCGTTGACGACGTTAGCCTCAGCTTGCGCCGAGGGGAGTCCCTCGGCATTGTGGGCGAGTCGGGCTGCGGCAAGACCACCCTGGCAAGGATGCTTGTCGGGCTAGAACGACCCGATGCCGGCCGGATCGAGGTGGCCGGCCGATACGTCGATAGCCTGCACGGAGCTGCGCGGCGCTCGCTCAGCCGGGACATCCAGATGGTCTTCCAGGACCCCTATACCTCGCTCAACCCGAGACTCACCGTGTACGACCTCATCGCCGAGCCGCTGACCGTCCACCGGCTGCAGCCGACCAAAGCTGCCCGCCGGGAACGCGTCGCGGAGCTGCTCCAGCTGGTCAACCTCTCGCCAGAGATGATGTCGCGCTTCCCGCACCAGTTCTCCGGTGGGCAGCGGCAACGCATCGGCATTGCCCGGGCGATCGCCCTTGAGCCGAAGGTCCTGGTGTGCGACGAGCCCGTGTCTGCGCTGGACGTATCCGTTCAGGCGCAGGTGATCAATTTGCTCAGGTCGTTGCAGGACCGTCTCGGGATCGCCTTGGTCTTCATCGCGCATGACCTCGCGGTGGTGAGGCACGTCGCGGACCGGACCGCCGTGATGTACCTCGGCCGGCTGGCCGAAACCTCCTCCACCGCCGAGCTGTTTACCGCGCCCACTCACCCGTACACCCAGGCCCTGCTCTCCGCGTCTCCGCACGTCGACCGGACCCGGAGCCGGCTGATGGGCCAGCGCATCATCCTCGCCGGGGACCCGCCGTCACCGGTGGATCCGCCGACAGGATGCCGATTCCACACACGGTGCCCGATTGCTACCCCCATGTGCGCCGAGGACCAGCCGGCACTCATCGAGATGACACCCGGCCATGCCTCTGCGTGTCATCACAAGGACCGGGCACTGCAGGGCCGCGCCACAGCGGCCGAGTCGAGGTTAGGGTCTGCCTGACAGAGCGCCGCCCTCAGTGTCGCGGGTGCTTAGTGGTCAGATTTGTAAGTTCGTCGGGGGTTGCTCAGCTCGTGGGGTCACTGAGGTAGAGGCCGGCGGCGCAGTCGAGGGCGTCTTCGGGCAGACCGGCGAAGGCGCCGGTGGGCAGGACCGCGTCTTCGTACCCGTCTTTGCTGGCCAGGTACATCGCGAAGCCCCAACGGGCCGCAGACCCGCCGTAGCGCAGCCGCATCAACGGCAGGGTGTCGCCGTCGAGGAGCCGGCCGTCGACGTAGGC